>DAIERH010000024.1 GCA_027346925.1 Geobacter sp. | reverse complement strand
CGAGTTCCCCGAAGGCTTGGGATTGTGCTGCATCACCGAGCGGGAAGACCCGCGGGACGCCGTCATCTCCCGCAACGTGAAGTTCGCCGACCTGCCCAAGGGGGCTCGGATCGGCACCAGCGCCCTGCGCCGCCAGGCCCAGTTGCTCAAGGTGCGGCCCGACCTGGAGATGGTCATCATCCGCGGCAACGTGGAGACCCGCATCCGCAAGCTGGATGACGAGAAGCTGGACGCGGTCATCCTGGCCGCCGCCGGGCTGAAACGGCTCGGTTTCACCGAAAAGGTGGCCGAATACCTGGATACGGACCTCTCCATCCCGGCCATCGGCCAGGGTGCGCTCGGGATCGAATGCCGCCTGGCCGACCCGGTGATCACCGAGACCATCGCCTTCTTCAACCACCCCGACACCGGCTATGCGGTGCGGGCCGAGCGGGCCCTGCTGAAGCGCTGCGAAGGAGGGTGCCAGGTGCCCATCGCGGCCCATGGCACGGTCAGCGGCGACACGCTGCGTCTGGTCGGCTTCATCGCCGCGGTGGATGGCCAGCGCTCGGTACGGGGCGAGATCAGCGGCCCGGCCACGGAGTGCGAGCGGTTAGGGGTTCGGTTGGCGGATCAATTGCTGGCCGACGGCGGCAAGGCCATTTTGGAAGAGGTCTACCAACGGGAGATCTCCGGCGGGGAAGAAACCGTGGTGTAGTTTATCGGTAGAATCACCCGCCGCGGAGACACAAAGACACGGATACCAATTGACGAACCAAAGGAAAACTGTCCGTGTTTCGGGAGGCGCCCCATATGAAAACGGAAAAAAATAACGGAATCGTATACCTGGTGGGCGCCGGGCCAGGCGACCCGGGGTTGATTACCCTGCGCGGCGTGGAATGTCTCTGCCGGGCCGAGGTGGTGGTGTACGACTACCTGGCCAACGAACAGTTGCTGAATTTTGCGCCCAACGAGGCGGAACGGATCTATGCCGGCAAGATCGGCGGCCGGCACAACCAGGACCAGTCCGAGATCAATCGCATCCTGGTGGAAAAGGCCGGGGAAGGCAAAACGGTTGTCCGGCTCAAGGGTGGCGACCCCTTTGTATTTGGACGGGGTGGCGAGGAATGCGAGGCCCTGGCCGAAGGTGGGATCACCTTCGAGGTCGTGCCTGGTGTGACCGCGGGAGTGGGGGCGGCGGCCTATGCCGGCATACCCCTGACCCATCGGGACTACACCGCCTCGGTGGCCTTCGTGACCGGCCAGGAGGGCAAGGGCAAGGACGAGTCCGCCATCGACTGGGAGCGGCTCTCCCTGGGCAGCGGCACGGTGGTCTTCTACATGGGGATCACGACCCTGCGGCGCAACATGGAGCGGCTGCTGGAGCATGGTCGAAGCCCCCAAACCCCCGTGGCCCTGGTGCGTTGGGGTACCACGCCGGAGCAGCAGGTGCTGACCGGCAGCCTTGCGGACATCGCCGACCGTGTCGAACAGGCCGGATTCAAGCCCCCGGCGGTTGTCATCGTGGGTGAGGTGGTCGGGTTGCGGGACAAGTTGCGCTGGTTTGATACGCGTCCGCTGTTCGGCAAAAAAATCCTTGTGACCCGCGCTGCCGACCAGGCCGGAGAGTTCTGCACCATACTCTCCGAGCGGGGCGCAACGGCCATCGAGTGCCCCACCATCAAACTGGAGGAGCCGGAGGAATGGGCGCCCATGGACGCCGTCATCAAGCAGCTTGCCGGGTACGACTGGCTCGTGCTCACCTCGGGCAACGCGGTACGCAACCTCTTCCGTCGTATGGAGACCCTGGGGCTGGATGCCCGCTGCCTTGCCGGCTGCCGGGTCTGTGCCGTGGGCCCCAAGACCGCCGAAGCCATGGCCGCCTTCGGCATCCGCCCCGACCTGATGCCCTCTGACTACAAGGCGGAGGGGGTTGTGGCCGAGTTTGCCAAACTGGACCTGACCGGCTCCAGGATCCTCTTCCCCCGGGCCGACCGCGCCCGGGAGATCATCCCCCGGGAACTTGAGCGGATGGGCGCCCATGTGGACAGCCCGGTGGCCTACCGCAACATCCTGCCGGACAGATTGCCGCCCGAGGCGCTGTTCGCCCTGGAAAAACGTTCCGTGGACTGCATCACATTCACCTCGTCATCTACGGTCGAGAATCTTGCCGGGATGCTGGGGGGGGACCTGATGGTAAACATGCTCAAGGGGGTGACAGTGGCCTCCATCGGGCCGGTCACCTCCCGAACCTGCCACGAACTGGGCCTCAAGGTCGATATCGAGCCTCCCCGCTCGACGCTCGCAGAACTGACGGCGGCCATTGAACGCTATTTCCATGCCGCCTCTTCCATCGGCCGTTGATCACGGAAAAACCTTTTACGCCAAGATGCAATGTGAATGACACCTTAACCTTAAGAGCGAGCCTTTCACTATCCGGTTAAAGGTAAAATTCAGTTACCGTCTTGATTTCTTTTGCTACCTTGCGTTAAGCCTTTTCAGGTTGATTTCCTCAATGGCCAACTACGAATTTCTGACCATATGGCGCATCCAGGCCCCGCTACCGGAGGTCTGGGAGGCCATCTACCATTCAGAGCGCTGGCCCGAGTGGTGGCGCGGGGTCGAAAGTGTCGTCGAGTTGGAACAGGGGAGTGACGGCGGGGTCGGCAACAAGCGGCGTTACACCTGGAAGGGGCTGCTCCCCTATCGGTTGACCTTCGTCATCCGCGCCACACGCATAGAACATGAGCGGTTGCTGGAAGGCACGGCCAGCGGCGACCTGAGCGGCAGCGGTGCCTGGCGTTTCAGCCACCACGATGGCGTGACGCTGGTGCGCTACGAATGGAGGGTTCGGACAACGAAAGGCTGGATGAATGTGATGGTGCCCCTGGCCAAGCCCCTCTTCCGATGGAACCACGACAAGGTCATGGCATGGGGAGGCACGGGACTGGCCGCGCGTTTGAGGGCACGGCTGCGCGGCACGGATTCCGGTGTGGCCTGGCGCTGATAAACCGTATAGTGCGTGAGCCACATCATTTTCTGCCTGAGAAGCGCAGAAAATGATGTGTAACTTGCTAAAGCTTGAAAAGGCTGTCCTCCAGCGGGACATTCACCCCCATGTCGTCCATCAGGACTTCTTCAACCGGATTGCCGCTGCTGTCGAAGGTTGCCGTCTTCAGCGGAAGCAGCGTTATCTTGTCAAGCCAGAGCAGGTAGCGATGTATCCCCTCCAGTGAAACCCCCTTGTATCCCTCGACGCTGACGATCACAGCCGACCTTCCCGCCACCGTATCCTCTCCCCCCAGAGCGGTCGTGCCATGCTCCTGGAGGCGCTTCACCCGTCGCAACAGCGCCCCGATATCCGATTCGTCCACCCGGTGCCCCTGGGCGCTTTTCACCAGGCTGTTGTTGGGGCCGAGCGTCAGCACGAACGATGGTACGAAGCCGAACGGCCTGAGTCGCACGGTTCTCGCCGTCGGATCATACACCAAGAGCGCTCCCCCATGGGGCTTGATGAACTCCATGCGGATGAACCCGGGTTTTTTGTAATAGTAGCGGATGACCTCTTCGGTGGCGCCATGCCTGGAGTGGAGCGTCACGCGGTAGGAACCGACAGCCTCGTAGCGCTCCAGAGCGGCGCCGATCGGATCTTTGGGGGGTGCGGCCAGGGACAGCAGGACGAGGATCGACAGTATCATTACGTTATTGAATCACCTCCAGCATCCCTTCCATGCCCTTCTCCCTGTGGCTTTCGAAAAAAAGCAGTTTCTTGGTGCAATAGAAGGGGTAGCTGCCGGTCTTGGTCGGCGTGAACCTGATCACCTTCGGCTCGGTCTCCAGGGGCACGTCAAAATCGATCCCCGCCTCGGGCGCCTTGATTGCGATATTATGGGGAACGATTCCCGGCTCCTTCCTCACCTTCAACTCCACCGGCGTATTTACCTTGACAACGATGTGCCGGGGGGAAAAGAAGTAACTGCCGCCGAGCACATCCACCCGCTGCACCCCGTCCGGGTCGGTGATGGCCCTGAACACCTTTTCCTGCTGCGCCTGTTCCTCTCCTGAGACGGCAGTAACGAAGAGTCCGCCGATACTTGCCGCCACGAATAGAAGTTTCAGCCAATGCTTCATGATTTGCCCCCTCTCGGATCGTTTGTCCGCCCCTGCTGACACGGACCGCAACCCAGCAGGCCATCCTTCTTTCGACATGAGAAACTACAAAATCATACCGTGAAACCGCATAATATCAAATCAGGCGGTGTGAGTTGCTTTGTAAGAGGAGTGGTGAATCGGGGAACGCGTGATGTGGCTGGATCATGATGGGTTAACCAAAAACAAAAAGCCAAGCGATGTATTCACCTGGCTTTTGTATCTCTGTGGTGCCGAAGACTGGACTCGAACCAGCACACGGTTGCCCGCACAAGAACCTGAATCTTGCGTGTCTACCAATTCCACCACTTCGGCAATGGAAATGGTTATATAACATTTGTTGCCCGTGGATGCAAGAAAAAAAGTGGCTATTTCCCTTGCCATCATCCCACCTGATTTGATACAGTCATTAACCTCCCATTTTATTAAGCATGGCGATGGATTAGAGCTGACAACGGGGCGGCGAAAGGAAAGCGACAAAGGCATGCTGCATGCCATGCCGGGGAACCTTGACGAGCCGACACGGTTGACGCTCAAACATGGCGCCTGCTGAGAAGGAACCACCCACCCTACATGAATCTCCTGGCCGTTGAAAAACCAGCCCGCTACATGGGGGGCGAGATGGGCTCCATCCGCAAGGAAACGGCCGACCTGCGCATCGCCCTGGCTTTCCCCGACGTGTACGAAGTAGGCATGAGCCACCTGGGACTGCGCATCCTCTACCATATCATCAATGAAATAGACGGCCTGGCGGCCGAACGGGTCTTTGCCCCCTGGCCGGACATGGAGCGCCAGATGGAGGCCGAGGGCGCCCCCTTGGCGACGCTGGAGACCGCTACCCCACTGGCACGCTGCGACATCGTCGGTTTCACCCTGCAATACGAGCTCTCCTACACCAATATCCTCAACATGCTGCGCCTCGCAGGGATACCGCTTTTGGCGGCCGAGCGCGGCGATGCCTTCCCGCTGGTGATCGCGGGTGGGCCCTGCGCCTTTAATCCCGAGCCGTTGGCTCCCTTTTTCGATGCCGTACTGCTGGGAGACGGCGAGGAAGCGGTGCCGGAGATCGCCGAGACGGTGCGCCGGTCCAAGCTGCTCAAAGAAGGGAAACCGGCTTTGCTGGAGCGCCTGGCCGCCATCTCGGGGGTGTATATCCCGGCCTTTTTTGCGCCGAGCTACAAACCGGACGGCTGCATCGCCGCCATCGAACCGCTCAAGGATGGGTACGCAGAGGTGCGCCGCAGGTTCCTTAACGACCTGGACATGGCGCCCTACCCCAGCGACCCGGTGGTGCCGTTCATGAAGACCGTGCATGACCGGGTGGCGGTGGAAATCGCCCGCGGCTGTACCCGCGGCTGCCGTTTCTGCCAGGCCGGCTATATCTACCGTCCGTTGCGGGAGCGTTCCCCGGAGACCATCCTGAAACTGGTGGAAAAATCCCTGGCTGCAACCGGTTACGACGAGATCTCGCTCTTGTCCCTTTCCAGCGGCGACTATTCCTGTATCGCGCCGCTCATCACGGCCCTGATGACCCGTTACGCCAACGACCGTATCGCTGTCTCGCTCCCTTCCCTGCGTGTCGGAACCTTGACCGAGGGCTTGATCGAAGAGATCAAAAAGGTTCGCAAGACCGGTTTCACCCTGGCTCCCGAGGCGGGCAGCGAGCGGATGCGCAGGGTGATCAACAAGGGGATCACCGAGGCCGACCTGCTGGAGACAGCCGCCAACGTCTATCGGGCCGGCTGGCGCTCAATCAAGCTCTACTTCATGATCGGCCTGCCCGGAGAAACGGTTGAAGACATCCGGCAAATCTCCATCCTCGGCCGCCAGGTAAAGGATCAGGCCAAAGCCGTGGGCACCTCGGGCGAGGTCGGTGTATCGGTCAGCACCTTTGTCCCCAAGGCCCACACCCCCTTCCAGTGGGAACCCCAGATATCCGTGGATGAGATCAGGGAACGCCAGTACCAGTTGCATGGCGATCTCAAAAAACGCAAGCTCAATTTCAAGTGGCACGATGCGCCGCTCTCCTTCATGGAGGGGGTGTTCGCCCGGGGTGACCGCCGTCTGGCTCAGGTCTTGATTCGGGCCGTGGAACTGGGCTGCCGTTTCGATGGCTGGGGTGATCACTTCCTGTGGGAACGCTGGCGCCAGGCCTTTGAAGAATGCGGCATCCAGCCGGAATGGTACCTGCGGCGGCGCGAACTGGACGAGGTCCTGCCGTGGGACCATCTGGACAGCGGCGTTTCCCGGGAATTCCTGCTCAAGGAGCGGGAACGGGCCTACAGTGAAGCCGCGACCGTGGATTGCCGCCATGGTCACTGCACCGCCTGTGGTGTCTGCGATTTCAAGAACGTCACCATGCGCCTGTCACCCGAGACCGGGCTGCCGGGACCCCAGGCACCGCCGCAACTACCGCGGGAAGCCGCCCGGGTCCGCCTACGCTTCGCCAAGACCGGCGCCATGCGCCTTCTCAGCCACCTGGAGCTGATCACCGTCTTTACACGCGCCGTGAGCAGGGGCGGGGTAGCAATCCTCTTTTCCCAAGGTTTTCATCCCCATCCGCGCTTCTCGTTTGCCACCGCCACCTCGGTCGGCGTGGAGTCAATGGCCGAATACATGGATATGTTCGTTGCGGCGGGTACGCCGGCGGATGAGATCCGCGAGCGGCTCAACGGCGCACTACCCGAGGGTCTGCGGATTCTGGAGGCGAACCTGATCGCCCTTAAGTCTCCGTCCCTCTCCACCCTGATCGACAAGACCCGTTATCGCATAACCCTTGATGGTTCCTATGCCGCACGGTTGACGGAATTGTGTGTGCAATTTATGGCACATCCCAGTTTTCTCATACAGCGCACCAAAAAAGGGGAGACCCAGAGTATCGACCTGCGGCGGGAGGTTTCATCGCTCACCGCCTGCGGCGACACGCTGGAATTTGTGGCCGCCAGGGGCAAGCCGGTTGAGTTTGCCCGGGCGATTACCGCCAATCCGGCCCTCCAGGCGGATGACATCCGTGTGGAAAAACTGGAAGTACTGTTTATAACCTAGGATCTTTTCATTTCTCTTATACAGGGGTTTCATCATGGGCGCTGAACTGGTAATCAATGCCGCTTCCCACGAGACGCGCATCGCGCTGATCGAGAACGGAACCATTGCGGAGTTGTACATCGAACGGACCAGGGAGAAGGGGATCGTCGGCAACATCTACAAGGGGCGGGTCATCCGGGTGCTGCCCGGGATGCAGGCGGCCTTCGTGGATATCGGCATGGAAAAGGCCGCCTTCCTGTATGTGGCGGATGTGTTCGACGCCATCGAAGAGTATGAATCGCTGCTTGACGACGGCAAGAAGGAGCATGTGGTCAATGGCGACCAGCCAAGCGAGGGACACCCGGATTTCCGGCCCCTCCCCCCGATCGAGGACCTGCTCCAGGAGGGGCAGGAGTTGCTGGTACAGGTTTCCAAGGAGCCGATCGGCACCAAGGGCGCACGCATCACCTCCCACATCTCCCTGCCCGGGCGTCATCTGGTCTACATGCCCACCGTCGATCACATAGGCATTTCCCGACGTATCGAGGACGAAGCCGAACGGGAGCGGCTGCGGGAATGCGTCGAGCACCTCAAGCAAAACGGTTCAGGCTACATCGTCAGGACGGTTTCCGAGGGGAAGAGCGAAGAGGACCTGCTGTCGGACATGCAGTACCTCTCCACGCTGTGGGCCGAGATCGTCAAGCGCAAGGACAAGGCCTCGGCACCCTCGCTGATCCACTCTGACCTGGACGTGGTCCAGAAGGTGGTGCGCGACATCGTCACCGAACAAGTGGATAAGATCGTGGTCGACTCCAAACCCGACCACGACCGCATCGTGCAGTTCATCTCGACCTTCATGCCCAAGATGAAGTATTCCATCGAGTTGTACGACGAAGAAGAGCCGATCTTCGATCATTTCGGCCTGGAGGTTGAGATCAGCCGTGCCTTGGGACGCAAGGTCTGGCTCAAGTCGGGCGGCTATATCATCATCGAGCAGACCGAGGCGCTGACCGCCATCGACGTCAATACCGGCCGCTTCGTGGGCAAGCACAACCTGGAGGACACCATCCTCAAGACCAACCTGGAGGCGGTCAAGGAGATCGCCTACCAGCTGCGGCTGCGCAACATCGGCGGCATCATCATCATCGACTTCATCGACATGGAGAAGGAGGTCAACCGCGACAAGGTCTTTGCCGCCCTGGAGGAGGCCCTGAAGAGCGACAAATCCAAGACCAACATCCTGAAGATCTCGGAGTTGGGGCTGGTGGAGATGACCCGCAAGCGGGTGCGGGAGAGCATCGGCCGCATGATGTGCGAGCCGTGTCCCTACTGCGAGGGGCGTGGCTACATCAAGTCAAAGACAACCATCTGCCATGAGATATTCCGTGAACTTCGCCGCGAGATGCTGGATATACGCGGGACCAAGGCCATGGTTACGGTGCACCCGCAGGTGGCAGACCTGCTCTACGACGAGGAACGGCGCGGCCTGGAGGAGTTGGAGAAGCGGTTCAAGAAGCGCATCACCGTGCGGGCCAAGCCAGGTTTCCACCAGGAACAGTTCGAGATCCTGATCAACTGATGGGGTGGACATGAAACCCGCCCCTGCATTACAGTGGAAACAGAAAAGGCGAGGGATGATCCCTCGCCTTTTCTGGGCGTCGGTGCTGTCTTGAAAACTAGGCGGCCTTGTGTTGCAGGTCGACCTGTTCGTAGGTGGCGGCAAAGTGGTCCATGGCCTCACGCATGATGTCGGAGATACTCTTGTGGGTTTTCTCCATGATGTTTTCCAGGTGCTCGCGCTCCTCGTCGCTGATCCGCATGGAAATTACATTGTAACGCGGATTTTCTCTCATTCTGCCCATGTTTTCCTCCCTTTGTTCGTGTGTATGATGGTCTGTCTGTTCATTTGTGAACATTGATAACGTATACACTAGCCATTTCCGTGCCAATAACGACGAAAACTTTTTAACGCATCAAATACAACTAGTTACAAAATAGGATAAAATAACTCTATTTTGGTTATCACCATATATGTGCCACATATGTCACATATATGGTCAAAAGTATACACTATCTCACTTAACAGCGCACACATGACCGGGGCCGCCCCCCTTTACGGGCGATGGCCGGCACGAACCACCTCGATCCCATGCTTGACAAGGAGACGATAGAAGGAGCGGCGGGGGATGCTGGCCAGACGGGCGGCCTTGGCCACGTTCCCGCCGGTTTCTTCCAGATACCGCGTGATCAGGTTCTTCTCCGTCCGTCCCACGTGCAGTTCCCGTTCGGCCTTGAACGACGACCTGCGGCGATTGACCTCGCCGTCGGAACAGCATTCATAGGTATTGGTAAATATGGTGGGGAGATTCTCCAACCTTATGACCCCGTCCTTGGCCAACACGGCCGAGCGCTCGATGATATTCTGCATCTCGCGGATATTGCCCGGCCAGGGATAGTGCTGCATGGCCTTGACCGCACGCTCTTCGATGCCACTGATATTCTTGTTCAGCTTGGTGCGCGCCTTTTCCAGAAAATGCTGGGCAAGGGCCGGTACGGACGCTACCCGGTCTCGCAGGGGGGGCAGATGGATGTTGAATACGTTCAAACGATAATAAAGGTCTTCCCGGAACCACCCCTCCTGGACCCCTTGTTCCAGGTCCTTGTTGGTTGCGGCTATCAGGCGCACATCCACCTTCTTCGCGATGGTCCCCCCCACCGGGCGCACCTCTCCCAGGTCCAGCAGGCGCAGCAGTTCAGCCTGCAGCTTGGGGGTGATGTCGCCGATCTCGTCCAGGAAAATCGTCCCTCCGTCAGCCACTTCGAACAGTCCCTTCTTCTCGGCAATGGCGCCGGTGAACGCACCCCTCTTATGGCCGAACAGCTCACTCTCCAGCAGCGAATCGGTGATGGTCGTGCAATTGACCGTTACCAGAAGCTTGTCGCCGCGCAGGCTCAGGCGGTGGATGGCCCGCGCGGTGAGTTCCTTTCCCGTGCCGGTCTCGCCGCGGATAAGCACGGTCGTGGGCGTCGGCGCCACCTGCCGGATCAACTCCAGCACCTCCTTGATGCCGGCATCGTCACCCACGATGGGGTCGTCGCCCAGCTGCCGATCCAACTCGCGGCGCATCAACTCGTACTTCTGCATTAAGCGGCCCCGATCCTCCTCGATCTGCTGCATGTTGTAGGGAAGGCACATCTGGATATCCGCCAACCCCTGAAACACGGCCACCGCGTGCTCGCGGCAGGTGTTGTACCCGCAGGCGCGGCAGTTGAGTTCGTCGCCCTGACTGAACTTGCTGGTTGATGTGAGGATGCGCTTGACGTCGTCATTGCCGGGAGTCGGCAGCTTGCGCAACTTTTCGGAATAGGACCGCCGCAGGTCCGGCAGCGGGGCGCCGGAACTGTAGTGGGGCGCCGTATTGTAGGGCAGCGCACTGTTGCTGTAACACACGATCAGTTTGCGTTTATAGAAATGGTTGAGATCCCTGTCGCGGGCGGGACCATCCAGGCAGCCGCCGTCGCAAAAGCGCAGATCGACAAAGGAAGGGGCAATCCTGTCGGCGGCCAGGTCGCGAATGATCCCGATGGTATGGGCTTCTCCCTCGGCAGTGAGCGTCTCGGTGTCCAGAAAGTCGGGCTCGATCCCGAAGACCTTGAGCGGACCGCCCGTCAGGGTGAAGAATCTCCCCTCGCCGGGGTCGATGCCGTCGAAAGCCGCCTCGCTCAGCGTTGCCGGATTTATGCCGCGGCTTCTGAAGAGCTTGTCAATCTCCTGATAGGTCAGCACCACATCAATGGCGCCGGCCGATTCCGCCGACTGAACCTCAAACTTGGCGGCAATGCAGGTACTGACATAAACCACCTTTGTCTCCGCACCCAGCACCTTCTTGATGAAACGACCCATGGCGATCATGGGAGAGACGATGCCGATCAGGTTGGGCAAGAGCTTGGGGTAATGCCGCTCGATCAGGTCAACCACTGCCGGGCAGTGGGAGGAGATCAGCGGGGCCTCCGCCTGTTGCAGAGCCTCCCGGTAGCTTCCGGCGACCATCCGGGCACCGTGTGCCCCCTCGTGCACCTCGCTGAAGCCGAGGCTTTTCAGCCCGGCCACCAGCTGGCCCGGTGTGATGGAATGAAAATGGGCGGGGAATGAACAGCCCAGAACCGCCACCACTGGCGTGCCGGAGGTCAGCAGTTCCTGGGTCTTGACCATCTTGTCCACCACCACCTTGGCGTTTTGCGGGCAACTCAGGCAGTTTCCGCAGCCGATGCAACGGTCGTAGATGATCTCGGCAAACCCCTGATCAACCTTGATGGCCTTGACCGGACAGCTGCGGACACAGGAATAACAGCGGCGGCAACGTTCCTTGTAGGTGACGATCGGTTCCATGGCTCAACTCCGGATTTTTTAAAAAGTATACACAACTTTGGATATATGTGCAACAATTGGCACACTCGTGGGAACAGGGAGGCGTAGAGTGTAACTAGAACCATAATATGGCAATTTTGACATTTTGGGTTCCAGATGCACCTGCCAGCGGCTGCCCCTAACTATTGTTCATATTGCAAAACCGGCCCGCTCAGGCACGATCAAGGGGGTAAATGCGCAATCGGAGAATAACGAGATCCACGAGTTGTTGAAAAAAGCAAGTCCTGCTGTTAATCGCACCAGACGTGCCGTGGGGAGAGTGGTTCTGCTGGGCTTTCACGGCAAAAACTCCTTGTGTTAAAACGCAGCTCCCTTTAAAATAGTACTCCATTGGAGCTGCCAAGATGACTCTTTTCTTAAACAGAAAACTGTTCTTGCCTATCCTCCTCACCATCCCCCTGCTCATGACCATCGGGGGAATGCACACTCCCAACCTCGCCAAGCTCTTAGAGCTCCGGCAACATGTACACCACTGCGCGCTGTTCCAGACGAAGCACAAAAACGCGGGCACTCACAAGTTGTACAATCACCAGGGGTCTCACGATCTAGAATTCTTCCGGCCGACTGTCGTGCCCACGCCGGCGGTAATCTCCGCCTTCTTTGTTGTTCCCTTTGTTTCGTTCAGATCACTCCCTCCTGCATTCGTCTCCACCCGAGCTCCTCCCGCGCACCGCTCCTGAAAAAAATTCCATTAAAACATCACACGTACAGCGTTCAACGCGAGGGAGGGCGTATGTTCTCATATCCTTTTGAAATCGATATGGTGGGGCGTTTGTTGTTGGCAGCATTGTGCGGGGCTTTATTGGGGTACGAGCGCGAACGCCACGGCAGAAGCGCCGGTTTACGAACCAACCTGCTTGTCTGCGTGGGAGCGGCACTGATGATGCTGATCTCGAAGTATTTTTATTTCAAGCAAGGGGACTTCACCGGAAATATCACCACAGCGCTCGATCCCGAGCGCATCGCGGCACAGATCGTGACAGGCATCGGTTTTCTCGGGGCAGGGGTCATCATCAAGGAACGCGGCGGCATCAGGGGACTGACCACCGCAGCCACCTTGTGGTTCAACGCCGGAGTGGGCATGGCCTGCGGTGCCGGGATGATCATTCTCCCGCTGTTTTGCACATTGTTGGGCTTGGCATCACTGACCGTCCTGAAAAGTCTCGAATACCGCATACCTCGGGACAGCTACAAGACCCTCAGCATCGAATGCGACGGCTTGGGCGAAGAAGTGTTAACCGAACTGAGAGCATATTTCGCTCAGCGACATATACATATCATGAACGTCAACTTCAGCCAGCATGTCAAGCAGGCAACCACGAGCTACGAATTCGTGATCAAGGGCAACTGGAACGACAACGACTTGATGCATCATGTCACTCACTTGACCAACCTCGGCTTCGTATGCCAAACGAGGTTGATGTGAGCTTTGGGTTCATCCTACCGATGGACAATTACCACCGCTTGCCATAGAATAATGGCCATACCGCATGGCAAGGAAGGCGCAAAGCGATCAGGGAAAGCTTCGCCGATGATGGAGCAGATCGTAACGGGGTCCCTTTGAACATATCTGGCAAAGTATATCGTAGTGTTCGCCATCTTCTGGTCGCCGTCGCAATCGTTTGCGGCCTGTTTGCCGGCGCTGGGGCGGCCGGCGCGGACCAGCCGCTCAAGGCCACGCTGGAAAACGGCCTGAGGGTCGTAATCGTCAAGGACGCGCTGGCGCCGGTGGCGACGGTGCAGATGAATTATCTGGTCGGGGGCGATGAATCGCCCCCGGGGTTCCCCGGCACGGCCCACGCCCTGGAGCACATGATGTTCCGGGGGAGCCCGGGCCTGTCGGCCGACCAGCTTGCCACCATCAGCTCCGCGCTCGGCGGAAGGTGCAATGCCGAAACCCAGCAGACGGTCACCCAGTACTTCTGCACCGTCCCGACCGATGGGGTGGCAACGATCCTGCGGGTCGAGGCTGCGCGCATGCGCGGCATCCTGGCCGCCGAATCGCTCTGGAGGGAGGAGCGGGGCGCGCTGGAGCAGGAGATCGACGGCGACCTCTCCGAGCCGGAATACCTCCTCTTCTCCCACCTCCTCAAGGCACTCTTCGCCGACACCCCCTATGCCCGGGACCCCCTCGGGACCCGCTCCTCGTTCAGACGGACCAGCGGGGCCATGCTGAAGAAGTTTCACCACGATTGGTACGCCCCCAACAATGCCGTGCTGGTCGTCGCCGGAGACGTGGAACCGACCGGGACGCTGGCTGACGTCAGGGAGATATTCGGAACGATTCCCCCGCGTCCCCTCCCGGCACGTCCCGCTGTGGATCTGAAACCGCTCAAGGGCGCCAGCATAACCATCGCCTCAAACCTTTCCCAGAAGGTTGCCGTGGTGGCATACCGGCTGCCCGGCTACGACAGCCCCGATTTCGCGGCAGGCGAGGTACTGGCTGACGTGCTCGACAGCCAGCGGGGCAACCTGTATGCCCTGATCTCCCAAGGAAAGGCCGTTGACGTTCGATTCGACAGTTACGCGCTCCCCAAGGGTGCTGTCGGTTATGCGGCGGTGCAGTTCCCCGGCGACGACGACGCGGACGTCATGGTTGCCGCCATGAAAAGGATCATCGCCGACTACGTGAAAGGCGGGGTCCCGGCCGAGCTGGTGGAGGCGGCGAAGCGGCGTGCCGCGACGGACAGGGAATTCTCGAAGAACTCCATAGAGGGGCTCGCCTCCGACTGGTCGCAGGCGGTGGCCGTTGAGGGGAGGGCCTCTCCCGATGACGACCTCGGGGCGATCGCCAGGGTTACGGTGGAGGATGTCAACCGGGTGGCGCGCACCTGGTTGAGAAACGAAACCTCGGTCACCGCGGTGCTGCTTCCCAGGGCATCGGGCAAGCCGGTGCCATTGGCGAAAAAAGACCCCGGCAGGAAGGAGTCGCTGATTCCACGCCGTACGGAGCCCGTGTCGCTCCCTCCCTGGGCGCGCGCGGCGGCTGATTTCCCCGCACTGCCCATACTGCGTCCACCTGTCGTCTCCACGCTTCCCAACGGCCTGCGCATCCTCGTCTATCCGGTCAACGCGGGCAAAAGCGTCGAGGTGTACGGCCGGGTCGCAAACGAGCCCGACCTGCAGGTACCGGAGGGCAAGGAAGGAGTTGACGATCTCCTGAATACGCTATTCTCCTACGGCACCAAAAATCTCGACCGTATTCAGTTCCAGAAGGAGTTGGACGATATAGCCGCCGACGTGACAGCCGGCACGGATTTCTCTCTCAAGGTGCCGAGCGAGTCGCTGGACCGGGGAATGGCGCTCCTGGCCGAGAATCTCCTGCGCCCCGCATTTCCCGCGGAAGCCTTCCGGGTGACCCGCGGAGAGATCGCCGGCGCCCTGACGGGAGAACAGAAAAGTCCCGCATGGTTCGCGAAGCGGACGCTTGCGGAGTCGGTGAACCCGCTGCGCTACGCGACCCCGGCATCGGTGACGGCGCTCTCCCCGGACGACCTCGAAGCCTACTACCGGAAGGTATTCCGCCCGGACATGACCACCATGGTGTTTGTCGGCGACATCGAGCCCGACAAGGCCAAGGCCCTTGCGGAGAAGTATTTTTCCGCATGGACCGCGGAGGGCGCCAAACCCGACGCCGAACTCCCCGCTCCGCCCCAAAACCGTGCCACATCCCATTTCGTGCCCGACGAGAGCAGGTTGCAGGACGAGGTCATGCTGATGGAAACGTTGTCCATCTCCCGCGACAATCCCGCCTACTACCCCTTGCAAGTGGGCCTCCACATCCTGTCGGGAGATTATTACTCCAGCAGGCTGTACAAGTCTCTGCGTGAAAAGGCCGGGCTGGTCTACTCGGTGGAGGCGGGCATCGAGTTCCGGAAAAAACGGTCGCTGTTCGGCGTCACCTTCGGCTGCGACCCCGTAAAACGCGACAAGGCACTCGCCAGGCTCAGACAGGAACTGCTCGACATGCAGACCCGGCCCGTTTCATTGGAAGAGTTGCGGCGGGCCAAGGCGTTTCTCGTTCGCCAGGTTGCGCTGGCCTATGCGAGCACCGAGGAAATCGGGAGGAGCCTTCTCGATCTGTCCTCGGAGGGATTGCCGCTGGATGAGCCGGTCCAAGCCGCGCGAGGATACCTGGGCGTGACCAGGGACGACATACTGAGCGCTTTCCGCTCCACTATCCGGCCTGACGGCTTCGCCCAGGTCGTGTGGGGGCCGCCGCCGAAACGGCGCCAGTAACGATTGACGCGGCCGGGATATGACGTGACAGGGGGTGGTTGGAAATGAGACGTTCCCGAACCCGCGGGCATTCCGCCGGGAAACCCTATGCACGTGGGCTGCACGTGGTCGCGCTTTTCGAGGGCGCCAAAGGGTTGCTGGTCCTTGTGGTGGGTTTTGAACTCCTGTCGTTCATCCACAAAGATATCCACGAAGCAGCCGTGCGACTGGTCGAGCATCTTCATTTCAACCCCGCGAGCCATTACCCGCGAATATTCCTCGACCTTACGGAACGCATAAACGACGCCAGGCTCTGGAGCATGGCGGTGGCGGCGGCCATGTATTCTGCCGTGCGGATGGTGGAAGCCGTCGGGCTCTGGCTGAGAAAGGCATGGGCCGAGTGGTTCGCAATCCTGACCGGCGGCATGTATATTCCGGTCGAGATATTTGAAGTCGCCCGCAGGGCAACCTGGCCGAGGGTCACCGTGCTCGTCGTCAACTTTGCCGTGGTATCCTACCTGCTGTTTGTACTGATCAGGAGCAGGAAGGGAGCACGATGAAATCCGTCAGCCGCCCCACGTCCTCGGATCAATGGTCTTCCCGCAATGGCGGCTGTTCGGCCGCTGTCTCCATACCATTCGCAACTTCCCGGATGATCCCCATGCGTACATAGATTGGGCGTACCTTCTCCCTGATGTGCGGGAGGTGTCGCGCAAAAACCGCTGCCCCTGCAAGACAGCCGGCGCCACCGAGAAGCAGGGTATCCCGCGGGCCGATAATTCCGGCCATTGCCCCGGCACCGAGGCTTCCGAACGGCGCCACGCCGATGAACGCCATGGTAAAGAAGCTCATTACCCGGCCGCGTTTGTCCTCATCCAGAATCGTCTGAAGAACCGTATTGCAGGAAGCGACCAGCGTCATTGCCCCAAACCCTGCCAAAGCCAGTGCGGCCAGGGAGAGGGGGAAATTGCCGGAAAGGGCGAACAAGGCGATGCCGGCGGCGAAAAAGATCGTGGCCGTCACGATCACCCGTCCGAGGCCGAGGACGCTCCGGCGGGAGGCGAGATAGAGGGTGCCCACCAGGGCACCGCTGCCCGCCGCTGTCATGAGAAACCCGAAGGTGTGCGCACCGCCATGAAGAATATCCTTTGCAAAGACAGGCACCAGGACGGCATAGGGCATCCCCACGAGGCTGACCAGGGCAACCAGGAGGAGGATGCTTCTGATCGGGCCGAATTCATACGCGTATGTAAAGCCTTCATGGAGCTCATGCAGGATATGGCGCCGGGGATGGGGATGGCGGGAACCATGGGGGATGCGCATGGCCGCGAGTGCCACGATGACCGCCAGGTAGCTGATGGCGTTCAGCAGGAAGCAGATTCCTTCTCCCACCGAGGCCACGAGCAGCCCCGCGATGGACGGGCCGATGAGGCGGGCGCCGTTCACCATGGAGGAATTGAG
>DAIERH010000249.1 GCA_027346925.1 Geobacter sp. | reverse complement strand
TTTTTGCGAAAACAGATTCTGCAAATACAGCGGTCAACCCATGAATATCGAGAGAGGGTGTCCCAACAAAAAGGTCAAGGAAATCTATTACGGCAGGAAACTGTCCGGAACGATTATGAGAAAAAACAATAAAAAAACGGAGGAAAGAAAAATGGCGACCAATGCCCCCAAAGGATTCATTACCGTAGATGATGCGCTGAAACTGGACAAGGCCCAGATTCGCGAGTTGCAGATGAAGCATCAGAACGGCCTCAAACTGGAACTTGCCGAGATGCTCGGCGCAGCCAAGATGTTCGTCAAGGGGGACATCGACAAGCTCTGGGACGACGAGGGGAACCTGCACTATGACATGATCGCCGGCGTCGGCGCCATCGGTATGGGTAACTGCAACCAGTTCATCTGGGAGCAGATGGAGAAGACCAAAAACATGCCGATCTTTTATGCCCTCGGCTACCATAACATGGCGAGCGCGCTGGCAAAAAACCTTGCCATCACCTCGCCCCAGGGTAAGTTGACCCGCATGTGGACCGGCGGAGGCGGCGGGGCCGAAGCCAACGAGGGGGCCATCAAGCTCTGCAAGATGGCGGCCCATGGCCACCGTCCCAGAGTCGCCTCGGTAATGGGGGCCTACCACGGCAAGACCACCGGTTCCCTGGCCCTGACCGGTTCGGAGAAGTGGAAGAAATACCAGTTCCCGCTCATGCCGGCGGTCAATCTTCCATTCGGCGACCTGGTTGCCCTGGAGGAGTGCCTGAAAACCCGGGATGTCTGCGCCTTCTTCATCGAACCGATCCAGGGTGAGGGGGGCATCAAGCTGCACCCCGAAGGCTACCTGAAGGCTGCCCGCGAACTGTGCACCAAGTACGGCACCTACCTGGTGTGCGACGAGATCCAGACCGGTCTCGGCCGTACCGGCAAGATGTGGGCCTGCGAACATGATGACGTGGTTCCGGATGTGATCGTGTTTGCCAAGGGGATCAGCGGCGGCTTCATGCCCCTGGCGGGCTACATCTGCACCGAAGAACTCTGGAACGCGGCCTACGGCGACCCGGAAACCTGCTTTCATCACACCGTGACCTTCGGAGAGAGCCCACTGACCTGTGCGGCCGGCATTGCTTCGCTGCAGTACATCTTCGACAACGACCTGATCAACGGGGCGGCCCGCAAGGGAGAGTTCCTCCAATCTAGCCTCAAGGGCATTGCCGCAAGGTATCCGAATGTCGTCAAGGAGGTCCGCGGCCGCGGCCTGATGATTGGTATCGAGTTCCATCTTGCGGGCAAGACCCTGAAGGAGATGATCGGTAACCGGGCTGCTGCCCAGGAGGCCATCGGCGCCAGGATTGCCTCGATCCTGATGAACACGTACAATGTCCAGGTCATGTTCACCATCAACAACCCGATCGTCATCCGCATGTTGCCGCCCCTTGGGGTAACGCAGGAAACCATGGATTATGCGCTGAAGGCGTTTGAATCGGCCTGCGGGGAAGTGGCGGCGGACTTTTAAGTCTGCTTCGGTGCCCCGGTATGTACCCCCAACATTCAATGAATACATGGAGACAATCTATGAAATCTTACGGTTTGATCATCGACGGCAAGAAAATTATGACAGACAAGACCTTTGGGGTGCGCAACCCGGCGACCGGCGAGGTCTTCGCCCAATGCCCGGTGGCGGAGGCTGCGCATCTCGACCAGGCTGTTGCCGCCGCGCAGAAGGCGTTTACCACCTGGAGCCGGGTTGACGATGCCGTTCGCAAGGCAAAGGTCCACGCATTGGCGGATATTCTGGAAAAGAATATGCCTGAACTGATGGAAATACTGACCAATGAGAACGGGAAGCCGCTGGGGGGATACCAGGGAATTGGGTCGGGCATGGAACTGGGAGGCTCCATAGCCTGGACCCGGGTAACCGCCGAATTCAGTCTTCCCATCGATGTCATCCAGGACAACGAGGACGCCAGGATCGAGGTCCACCGCAAGCCCCTTGGCGTTGTCGGCTCTATTCCACCATGGAACTGGCCGCTCATGATCGCCATCTGGCATGTCATGCCCGCACTTCGGACCGGCAACACGGTGGTCATCAAACCATCCTCCCTCACGCCGCTGACAACCATGCGATTCGTGGAACTGGCCAATGAAGTCCTCCCACCGGGTGTGCTGAACATCGTGACCGCTGAAAGCGGGATCGGCAGTGCCATGGCCAAACACCCCGGGATCAACAAGATCGTCTTCACCGGATCGACGCCGACGGGAAAAAGCATCATGCAGAACGGGGCGGCGAACCTCAAACGATGTACCCTGGAATTGGGGGGAAACGATGCCGGCATAGTCCTCCCCGATGTTGATCCGAAAGAAGTCGCCCCCAAGCTTTTCATGACGGGCTTTCACAATAATGGGCAGACCTGTGCCTGTTTGAAACGCCTCTATGTGCATGCAGATGTGTACGATGATATCTGCCGGGAAATGGCCGCTATTGCCGGAAGTGTAAGGATCGGCAACGGCCTGGAAGAAGAGGTCGATTTCGGCCCGCTGCAGAACGAAGATCAGTTGAAGTTCGTCTGTGAACTCGCCGAGGATGCGAAAAAGGCCGGGGGAAGGTTCCTGTGCGGCGGCAAACGTCCTGAGGGGCCGGGTTACTTCTTCCCTATCACCCTTGTTGCCGATGTCACCGACGGCACCCGCCTGGTGGATGAGGAACAGTTCGGGCCGATTCTACCGATCATCAAATACACCGATATCGATGACGCCATCCGGAGAGCCAACAGGAGCCCATTCGGCCTGGGGGGGTCCATCTGGTCAAAGGATCTGGAAAAGGCTAAACGACTTGCGAGCAGGCTTGAGTGCGGTACGGCGTGGGTGAACGATCACGCATCGATTCAGCCGGACGCCCCCTTCGGCGGGGTGAAGGAATCGGGATATGGCGTCGAGTTCGGCCATTACGGGCTTGAGGAATATACCTCCATCCAGACCCTGAAGGTGGTGAAAAGATGAATCTGTTTGACAAGCTCAAAGTTCATCTCAATGAAGGAGTGGTCGGATTTCCGACAGCGCTTGCCAGTTCGGTGGGGGTCATCCTGGCCAGCCCGGTCATCTTGACTGTCACCACCGGATTCGGGCTGGGAGGAAGCATTTTCGCCATGGCAATGGCTATTGCCCTGGTAATGATGCTGGCCCAATCCACCACCTTTGCCGAGGCCATGAGCATGCTCCCCACCTCCGGTTCGGTGTACGATTACATCTCTTGTGGACTCGGCCGTTTCGCCGCCATAACCGGGACCATCGCGGCCTACTTTCTCGTACATGTCTTTGCCGGGACCGCAGAGACGATCCTCTCCGGCATTATGGCAACGGTAAACTTCGACACGATTCAGCAGGTGCTGGACAAGACGGGAACGGCCTGGCTGGTGGGGGTCGGCCTGGTGATAACCTTCGGCATCGTC
>DAIERH010000248.1 GCA_027346925.1 Geobacter sp. | reverse complement strand
AGCAGCGGAGCAGCGCGGTCATCTGCATCGGTCTCTCCGGCTTCACGAGCATCGTGGATGTCCTTGGGCACGGCGGCAGCGGCGACGTGGCCAGGGCACTGGCGGAACGGCTCAAGTCCCTGCTGCGTCAGAGCGACACCCTGGCCCGCATCAGCCGGGACGAGTTCGCCGTCGTGCTGGGAAGCGCCGTGGCGGATGCGGACATCACCATGGTGTTGCACAAGCTGAGGGCCATCTTCGACGAGCCGTTGCGGATGGGACAGGGAGAACTGATGATGACGGCGGCCATCGGTGTTGCCTGCTTTCCCTCGGACGGCTTGACGGCGGAGATCCTGCTCCAGAATGCGCACATCGCCATGAACCAGGCCCGGGAGCAGGCATCCGACTCGTTCAACTTCTTTTCCGCGACCCTGAACATCAAGGCCCTGGAACGGCACCGCATCGAGACCACCATGCTGCGCGGGCTCGAACTGGGTGAGTTCTTCCTCTGCTTTCAGCCCAAGTTCGCCATCGCGGACCGTGCAATTACCGGCATGGAGGCGCTCGTACGCTGGAACCGCCCCGGCATCGGCATGATCCCGCCCGACCGTTTCATCCCGGTTGCCGAGGAGAACGGCATGATCATCAAACTGGGGGAATGGGTGCTGCGCGGCGCCTGCCGCCAGAACAGGACCTGGCAGGAGCAGGGATTGCCGGAGTTGCGGGTATCGGTGAACATCTCGGCCCGGCAGGTGCGCGACAACGGCTTTGTCGCCATGGTGACCTCGGTACTGGGCGAAACCGGCCTCTCCCCGTGCCACCTGGAGCTGGAACTGACCGAGAGCGTCGTCATGAGCAACGCCGACGACATCGTCTACAAACTGCTCCAACTCAAGGAACTGGGGGTGAGGATCGCGGTGGACGATTTCGGCACCGGCTATTCGTCCCTGTCATACCTCAAACACCTCCCCATCGATGTACTCAAGATAGACCGCTCCTTCGTCATGGACATCGTCAGCGACCCGGACGACGCCGCCATCGTCACGGCCGTCATCGCCATGGCCCACTCGCTCAACCTCAGGGTCATCGCCGAAGGGGTGGAGACCGGGGAACAACTGGCATTCCTGGGCGAGCGGAGCTGCGACGAGGCCCAGGGCTACTATTTCGCGAAACCGTTGGAAGCGGCACTGTTCGAGGAGTTCATCCGTTGCGGCTCCGACACCGCGGAAGCCGGCGGAGTCGTCCGCGACGCCGGGGCAAAGGCCGCTCCCACCCCGGCCATGAACCTCCCTTTCCATCAGGCGCCGCCCGGCGGCGACGGCGCCGATCCGTCCGCCACCACCGCCATGGATCGCATCGGCGACATCTCCACGCCGACCGCGCCGGTGCACCCCGGCGACAACCTGAACCGGGTCCTGAAACGCTTCCAGACGGACAAGGATCTGCTGGTCCTGCCGGTGGTCGATAACGGCCAGGTGGAGGGGATCGTCAACCGTTCCACGTTTCTGGAGGAACACGTCATCGGCAGACACGGTTTCGGCTTCCATATCAACCACTCGAAAAAGATCAGGGACCTGATGAGCCCGGTGGCGTTGACCCTTGAGGCCGATACCCCCATCGAGGATGCCGCGCTGGCCATCCAGACGCTGGAGACCGGCTTTCGCGCCGACAACATGTGTGTCACGCGACATGGGCTCTACGCGGGCATCGTCGATGTCAACCGCTTCATCAACGCCATGACCGAAATCAACCTGACCCTGGCAAAAGGGGCCAACCCGCTCACCGGCCTGCCGGGCAACGAGAGCATCCAGCGGGTGATCAACGACAACCTTTCCTCGGGCAAACCATTCGACATCGCCTACATCGACATCGACAACTTCAAACCGTACAACGACTATTACGGATTCCAGAAGGGGGATGTGGTCATCAAGGCGCTGGCCGAGGTTATCGTCGCGGTGGTCGAAGGGAGCGATTGCAGGGCCTCCGGCTTCTACGGGCACATCGGCGGCGACGATTTCATCCTGATCACCAGCCCCAACAGCGTCGCCACCATGGCCAACGGGATCATCCGGGAATTCGAGGGACACCTGGCGGTCTTCCACGGCGAGAGCGACTATCGGGCCGGCGGTTATTCCGCCGTCAATCGCAAGGGGCAGGAAGAGACGTTCGGGTTGCTTTCGCTCTCCATCGGCATCCTGAATACGCTGCTGGTGCCGGTCGCTTCCTACGCCCAGCTCGCCTCGCTGGCCACGGAGGTCAAGACGGCCGCCAAGCGGCAGCCCGGCTCGTCGGTGGTCATCAACAAGCGGATAAACGGCGGTGGACCGTACCCGGCCTTGTGTACCGCCCCGGCCGGCTCGGCAAATCCGCCCGGGGAGACGGCATAATAAATTCAAGAGGAGGATGCGACATGAAATGTCCGAAGTGCAAGGCAAAGGTTGGGATCATGAGTCAGCAGATCATCCTGGAGACCGGCGTCGTCGACAGCTGCCGGTGCGTCATTTGCGGCTACCTGGCAATCGATCATCCAATAAACCTAAAACCGGCAGTTCCTTAACGCAAAGGTGCAAAGACGCCAAGAAAATCAAAGTATTGCCAAGGAAAAGTCGTTCACAAAAAAGGTGAGAGCCATTTTTGGGAGGAAGCACGAGTAATGACGACCATCATGAAGGGATGCCGGCATCTGCTGATCGCCATGGCGATCCTGTGCCTGACACTGTTCGTTCCTTCTTTCGCGGGTATTCCGGTCATGACGGTGGCGCACTATAGGGTTTCCTCCATGAGGTTCTCCATTGGCGATGTCATCACGACCCAGCGCATGACCGAAGAAGGCGGCACCTCCAAAGTACTCTTCGAAACCAGGACCGCGATCCGGGCATCGTTTCTCTGGCTGGGGTACCAACTGTCCTGCACCGAGAAGGGCACCCTGGTGAATGGTACATTGGTCAGCTATACCCGTGAGGGGCAGGAGAACGGCGCCACGGTCAATATCGAGGGTCGGCTTGAGGATGCGGCCTTCCGGTTCGATGTCCGTGAACATGGGGCTACGCGCGCCGTTGTCATTCCCAGGAGCAGCTATGACTACACCACCATGGAATGCCCGGAAGCGCGGATTGATTTTTCGGAAAGGCCGCAGGTCACCCTGAGGGTCCTGGATGTGGAAAAGATGGCCGTGGTCCAGCGGGAGTACCGCCTTGTCCGCACCGCACACTATACGGTTGCCGGGAAAGAGTACCCCTGCCGGGTAGTGGATTTTTCGGACCGGAACAAAAAGGCCCGGCGCTGGATCACGTGGGATGGGACAGCGGTCGTGCTGTACCGTCAGGACGGCAGGGGAGAGAAAAACTCATATTCGGTCCAGGCGACGTCGGTGACCAGGAAGATGTGATACCTGCGGGCCGGGGACGCGTCACTTTTCCGGGCACGCGGGAACAAACGGGCGGAGGTAGCGGGTGACGTAGTCGTCCGCAAGTCCGGCATC
>DAIERH010000247.1 GCA_027346925.1 Geobacter sp. | reverse complement strand
CCGATCTCCCGGCGCAGGCTGATCGCCTTTATTGCTTTGGCCATTTCCCAGCCCACCCGCGCTGCCACGGCCGGAAACCCGAGCCGCGGCGTCGGCTTGCCGAAAAACGGCGCCGGAACGTCGGGAACGGGAGCCGTAGCGAGTTCTTCGTCGAGCCTGGCACCAACCCAGCCGTTTTGCAGCATCAGCGCCATTGGCCGCGTGAGAGAACTTGTCGGGTGACGTTCGAGCTCATCCCGTGCGGCCGCAAAAAAGAAGCGTGCCGCTTCAAGGAAGGCTTCCCGGTTGCACTGATCGGAAAACCGGGCCGCATGGTAGAAGATCACGCTTTTGCGCAGGTCCTGCGCCGGCCAGGTTTCATTTGGGTATTCGAGTAGTTCCGGCTTGTCCAGATAGGGATATTCATGTCGGAGCATCCATTCCCCGTAGGCCAGGAGACAGGCCCTGGCGTACGCATACCCTCCGTCTACCTCCCCAATCTCACTTTTTTTGTCGAGGAATTTGACCACTGCAACCAGGAGTACGGTGTACGACCAGGCATCTTCGGCATTGAGCAGATCGCGGGCAGAGATATCGTCGGCCGGGTGCATGGCGCCGCGTATGAGTTCTTCGGCCTGTTCCAGGAACCCCACGCCCCCTCCCACCTCGAAGGCATCGAGACAGGCGGTGATGGCATTGCCAGTGGCGCGGGTCAGGGGATAGCGGGGGAATGCCGGTTTGACCGAGTTCCGGACGCTATTCATCAGGCTGACGTACCGCCCGATCCTCCTGACGACCGACAGCAGCTCGTGGGGCCCTGCAAGCAGGCGGACAGCCCACTCCGCCAGGGCGATGACGGCTTCCCGGTAATCGGGATTTCCGGTCATGAAGTAGTGAAGCATCAGGCCGGTCGTATAACAGTGCTCAGCCGCCGGACCGCCGCCGCAGAAGCGCGGATCCTTGACCTCCAGGTGTTCCCGGGAGAATGAGCGGTGGGTTGCCAGTCCCGCGGGGATATAGTGGTCGGTGTGCCAGAAAAGGCCGCCGTTATACGCTTCCCGGTCCTTGTCCGTGTGGTAGATGTCGATATCGAGCACATGGCGGGCCAGGTCTGCCGCCGCCTCTCCCCACAGGGGATCACCGGTGGCGAAAAACTTTCGGTAGATGCCGGCGCAGACATCGTATTGGTTGTTGTAATGCGACACGAACGGAGCAGCACCCTGGTGATACACCGCCTCGTGGTCCGCGTAGAGGTCTCCGAAATTACGCCAGCCAAACTCGTCGATTGCCTCTCTCTTTTCGAGTATGACCTCAGGTCCTGCCACGAAGCGGTCCACCAGATCGGCTTCTCCGTGTTTGCCCCCCGGTAGATCGGGAATGGCGCCCGAGCGGCGATAAACCTCCGGAAGGGCAACCGCCGCGAGGGGCGAACGTGCCCACCCCAGTCCCGTGGGGGATGTATCGAAATCGAGATATACCGTCGTCGTCTTCCGTTCCCCCCCCTGAAGTTCATGAAGAACCGGGAAACGGGAAGGAAACAGGGCGATCTTCAGTCCGGTGCGATCCAGCTCGAATGCCTTGGGAAACTCCTGCCAGAAGCGGGGCAATACGGCGGCAATGCCGTTTGACCCTTTTCCGCACCAGACCGTCGGGGTCGCCCGTCTGCCTCGGGCGACCTCCTTCCCCTTGATCTGGATGTTGTATCCCCGGAAGTTGAACGGCACCTGGCCATTCCTGGAGCGATGCGCTGGACTGAGCCAGTTTTTTCCGCCGCTGGATTCCTGGTAGATGATCATGCTTTCCGTCGGCCCCGTACGGATGAATGGCGCAATGCCATTCTCGGCGGAACAGGCGATCTGCTCAGCAAGCCCGGCGGAGAACGGGAAGAGCAGCGCCAGTTCCCGGAAGAGCAGAGACCCTCTGTCGCCAAGGTCCCAGAGCCCTCCCCCGTGCCTGGCGGCCCGGGGGTTGTGCAGGGTGATCTCCAGGACAACCCGGGAGCTTCCGCTAAAGAAATGCAGGCGGCAGACAAACCGGGGGGCATGTTCGTCAGAGTCGCCCTTGGAGAAAAATTTCCCCTCCAGCCGCAGGGTGGCACGGATCGGGCCCTCCGCTTCCAGGGCTACACATTCCACCCCGGGGGTGAGCCTGTTCTCTCCGTCAAGGCTGAAGATGCAGGAAGCGCCGTCGGGGACCAGTACCTGGCGGTTTCCGGTACTGACGCGGCAAAAGGGGCGAAAGTCCCGGGCATCGACAAAGAATTCGGCAACGCCGGTATCCACCCGCCAGGCGTCGGCACCCGGCGTGATCCCTATGGCTGCGGCAGGGGGCAAAACCGCGCCGCCGTCGCTGACGATCCGGTACACGGCCCGGGCGTTAGCCTGAACCGATGCGGCGAAGTCGAACAAGGCCCATTTCACCGAATTATCCTTCCAGCGCTTGAGGACCGCAATCTGAACCGGTTGCGCCGTTCCGTCCGGGCTCATCAGGGAGAGTCCATCCGGCTCTTCCAGCTCCCCCTTGGCAAAGGGAAGCCCGATGCGGACGAATTCCCCGTTTCGCTCCACCCCGCCCCGCTCCTTGAGCAGTATCTCCCTAGCAATCATGGCCGACTCCATCCGTTGCCGGTATCGCCTCTTCCGGGAGCGAAGCCCGGCCGGCAAACCAGGCGTAGTAATCCTCCATCAAGCGCACCCGGCGGCTGAACGAGAAGCGTTCTGCAATCCGATCGCGGCACGCCGCGCCGCATCTTTGCCGTAATTGGGGGTCGTGCAACAGGCTGACAACATGCCGGGCCAAGCCGTCCACATCCCCTGCCGGGGCGAGGAATCCACCCTCGCCGTGGGAGAGCAGTTCGGGAATCCCACCCACCGCCGTGGAGACCGAAGGCACCCCGAGGGCCATGGCTTCGAGCAGGGTATTGGGCATCCCCTCTGTCACGGACGTCATGAGAAAAACGTCGAACGAGGCGTAGATGTCCGGGAGATCGTTGCGATGGCCGGTAAAGCGTATCAACCGGTCGAGTCCCCGCCCACGGATTTCATCACGGGCCCTGGCCAATTCATTGCCGTAACCGTCACCCACGATGACAAAGGTGACATCCCGTATCTGCGTTGCCACCTCTTCCGCGACCCGATAAAAGGTCGGAAGGTCCTTTTCAGGCGTAATGCGCGCAACCGTTCCCACGAGAAAGCTGCCGGGTGGAATGCCGATTTCTTCACGCAACACCTGCCTAGCCCCATCACGACACCATTTCGTGACATCTACGCCGTTGTGCAGCACCGCCACTTCATGCCCCGCGAAACCGTTATCCACAAGGCGCTGCTTTGTATTGTGCGATACGGTGATGATGGGTCTGCAATAACGCTTCATGAGGAAGATCTGCATGTTCTGCCGGAGCCTGAAACCCAGGTAATCCCTGGGGTCGGCAAAATCCCCGCGGCAATGGACGGCATGGGAGTGGCAGGTGTACATGATCTTCAAACCGGGCGTCATCAGTTT
>DAIERH010000246.1 GCA_027346925.1 Geobacter sp. | reverse complement strand
TTCCCCCCTTTTTCAAGGGGGGAAGCAAGTGTTACCCGAACAGCGCCCGTTCCACCAGGTCGCAGACGATGTGGATGACGGCGATGTGTCCCTCCTGGATGCGGGGGGTGTCGCTGGAAGGCACGATCAGGGCCAGGTCGCAGACGGCCTTGATGCTGCCGCCGTCCTTGCCCAACAGGCCGAAGGTGCGGCAGCCCCGTTCCCGTGCCAGCTCCAGTGCCGCGAGCACGTTGGGCGAATTGCCGCTGGTGGAGATGCCGACCACGGCGTCGCCGGCCGTGGCCAGCGCCTCCACCTGCCGCCTGAAGACCAGGTCAAAGCCGTAGTCGTTGCCGATGGCGGTAAGGCAGGAGGTGTCGGTGGAAAGGGCAACCGCCGGCAGGGCGGCCCGCTCCAGCTTGAAGCGCCCCACCATCTCGGCCGCGAAGTGCTGGGCATCGGCCGCCGAGCCGCCGTTACCCATCACCAGCAGTTTGCCGCCGTTTCGGAATGTTTCCGCCAGCAGTTGCGCCATTTCGGCAATCCTCGGCGACAGGTCGCTCTCGATCACCTCGAACAGGGCCCGATGGGCACGTAACTGTCCTCTTACGTCTTCTATCATGCTGTTGCCCCCCCAGTAGCAGTATGGAGCGCTGCCTGTTCCCCGCTCTCTTCATCCCGGGCCGAACTGATGGCACCAGCCACCTCGCCGAAGGGGATCGTTGCGTTCATCCCGGGAAAGTCTATCCCCCCCACGCCCCGCACCGGGATGAGGTCGGGGACGGCGGCCCGCAGGGTTGTCACCCGGCGCAGCAGGTCGCGCCGCGGCATGAGCGGCGAGATCCGCTGCATCTCGATGCCGGTATGCCGGGCGTGCCAGCCCAGGCGTTTGAAATCCGCTGCCAGGCGTCGGTGCAGCAGAAGGGTAAAGCGGTGTCCCTGGCGTGCCCCGAGCGCGATGGTTTCCATGGCGTCGGAAAGGGCGGTGGCCGAGGCGTCACGTCCAAAGTAGATTCCGTAGTGGCGGCTGATGCCCCAGCGCTCCCGGTAGGTCACACGGCTGACGTGGGACTGTTGGAGCCTCCGCGCATCCGATCCGAATACGGCCTCTTCCCCGCAGACGACATGGGAACGGGAGGTGACGCAGGAGTGGTAGCCCCGGCTCCAGGCACGGCGGACATAGTCCTTGAGGCACCATTCACCGCCGTCCAACTCCTCGTCGAAACCGTCCAGGTGCCGGTGCATCTCCCTCTTGAGCGCCAGGGCGGAAAAAGAGACGCAAAAGGTTTCCATCAGGCTGCTGCCGGGAGCGACCGGGGGGAGAACGGGGGCGCCGCTGCCGCTGAACACCGGCGACACGATGCCTGCATGGGGCATCTGTAGGGCTTCCACCAGTCCGGTAAGCCAGTTTGGGGTCACCTGTACGTGCGGTCGCAGGATGAGGGCAATGTCCCTGTCCGATCGGGCCAATCCGATGTTGATGGCGGGGACCAGCCCGAGATTGCGCTCGGATTTGATGAACAGCCCCCGTTCTCCGAGCGGCTCGGAAAACTCCTCCAGCATCAGCTCGGTTTCACGGTTGCTGCCGTTGTCCACGATGATAAGCCGCGCTTCCGGGGAGAAATGGAGAACAGCGGCCAAGCAGGCCCGGGTTTCGAAGGGGCTGTTCCAGACAGGGACGATTATGTCTACGGTGGGGGAGTGCATAAAGCTTTATTAACGCAAAGACGCAAGGAAGCGATGACGCGGAGAAAACCGTATAATCCGAAAAAGCGGAACAAAGCTGCGTGGCAGTATCCCGGCTTGACGTACGGATGTCGGCTTTTTCCCAGCTATTTGTGTCGTCGTCCCTGTCTCTTTCCTGGCGTCTTTGCGTCTTTGCGTTAAAGATTGCCACATATTACGACGAAATCGCCACGCGGCGCAACAGGTTGAGTTCGTCCAGTACCTTGCCTGAGCCGAGCACAACGCAATCCAGCGGGTCTTCGGCGATCAACACCGGCACCTTGGTCACCTCGCGCAGCAGCATGTCCAGATTGCGCAGCAGGGCGCCGCCGCCGGCCAGGAAGATCCCCTTGTCCACGATGTCGGCCGCCAGCTCGGGCGGGGTCTTCTCCAGGCAGATGCGCACCGTGTCCACGATGGAGTTGACCGCCTCCTTGAGCGCCTCGCGGATCTCGTCCGAGTTGACTTCGATGGTCTTGGGAATGCCGGAGACCAGGTCGCGTCCCTTGACCGATTTCGTGAGCACCTCGGGGCCAGGGTAGGCCTCGCCGATATCGATCTTGATCGCCTCGGCCATGCGTTCGCCGATCTGCAGGTTGTACTTCTTGCGGATGTACTGGACGATGGCCTCGTCCATCTTGTCGCCACCCATGCGGGTGGATTGGGCATAGACGATGCCTGCCAGGGAGATGACCGCCACCTCGGTGGTGCCGCCGCCGATATCGACGATCATGTTGCCCGAGGCCTCGGTGATGGGGAGGCCCGCCCCGATGGAGGCGGCCATCGGCTCCTCGATCAGGTATACCTCGCGGGCGCCGGCCGATTCGGCCGATTCCTTGACGGCGCGTTTTTCCACCTGGGTGATGCCGGAGGGGACGCAGATCACGATGCGCGGACGCACCAGGGTCTTGCGGTTATGCACCTTGTGGATGAAATAGCGCAGCATCTCCTCGGTGATGTCGAAGTCGGCGATGACGCCGTCCTTCATGGGACGGATGGCGGTGATGGAGCCGGGTGTGCGGCCCAGCATCTGTTTTGCCTCCATGCCTACCTTGAGCACCTTCTGCTGGCCGTTGGGCATCTTCTGTACCGCAACCACCGACGGCTCGCGCACCACGATCCCCTTGCCCTTCAGGTAGACCAGGGTGTTGGCCGTTCCCAGGTCAATGGCCAGGTCGTTGGAAAACATACCAAACAGGTAATCGAATATTTTCAGCATTATTCCGCGGTCCTTTCATCTCGTTATGCAGGTTTGAGTCTGGGATTTCAAAGGCGAAAAGATTAGCAGAGCAGGGGGGGAAATGCAAGGGAGAAAAGGCGCCTGTTCAGACCTCGATCCTGAATTCGGCGCCGTCCTCCGCGTTGCGGGCGGTGAGCCTCCCCTCCATGTGTTGCTCGATGATCACCTTTGACATGTACAGGCCGATGCCGGTGCCCTTGCCCGGCTCCTTGGTGGTGAAGTAGGGGTCGAACACCTTGGGCAGGATGTCCTCGGCAATGCCGCCGCCGTTGTCGCGGATGGTCACCACCGAACGACCGTTCTCGGTGCCTGTGCGGATTGTGATGCGGCCTGCCGTAGTAACCCGGCGCTCCATAAGGGCGTCGCGGGCGTTGCCGAGGATGTTGAGCAGCACCTGGGCGTATTCGTTCGGATAGCCGACCGCACTGGCGCCATTTACGGAGATGACCTCCACCTGGATATTGCTGTCCTGCAGCGTGGCGGCCACGAGTTCGATGGAGCGCGCAACCACCTGGTTTACGTCGAACTGCCGCTTCTCCCGTTC
>DAIERH010000245.1 GCA_027346925.1 Geobacter sp. | reverse complement strand
CTCCGGCCGGCAAATGCGCGGGCACGGCAAGTATGAATTTTGAATTTTGCAGGTTGAATTGTCTCTCCTTACCTGTAAAAATGTCTCTTCAAAATTACCCGAAAGGTAATGCAGCATGCCCTATCTGCCCCTGAACATAGACATGCATGACAGGGCCGCCCTGGTGGTCGGCGGCGGAGAAGTAGCCTGCCGCAAGGTGCGGGCACTGTTGGCTGCGGCCGCATCCGTACGGGTGGTGGCGCCGACCATGGTGCCGGAGATATCCCGGTTGGCGGCGTCCGGCGATGTTGTCGCACGGGTGGGTTGTTACCATGCGGAAGATCTGGAAAACGTCTTCCTCGTGGTGGCGGCCACCAACGACGCCGGAGTAAACGACCGTGTGGCCGGGGATGCACGGCAGCGCGGCATCCTGGTCGCCGTGACGGATGCCCCGGAACTGGGTAATTGTACCTTTCCCGCCGTGCTGCGCCGGGGCGGACTTGAAATCGCCGTCGCCACCGGCGGCCGCTGTCCCGCCTTTGCCGCCCTGGTCAGGGACCGCCTGGCCGGGGTAATCGGCGATGACTATGGCGTTGCCCTGGAACGGCTGGCCGTCGAGCGAGAAAAGCTGTTGACGGAAGGGAATGACAGCACATACAATAATAAAATTGTGCGTTTGCTTGCCGCACGCCTGATCGCCGAGTTGTCCGGACATAAGGAATCGCCATGAGCCAGATATTCTTCTATCTTACCCTTGCCCTGTACAGTTGCGCCACCGTGGCCTATCTTGCCTACCTGATCAGGACGACACCGACCCTGGCAACCTGGGCCAGCCGGCTGGTCATATCCGGTTTCATCGCCCACATCCTCTCCACCATCCATCGTTTCAACGCGCTCGGCCACCTCCCGATCACCAACATGCGGGAATCACTGTCCTTTTTCAGCCTGGCCATTGTCGGTGCCTTCATCTTCTTCGAGCGCAGATACCGGGTAGCCATCCTGGGATCGTTCGTCTCACCCCTGGCATTATTGACGATCATCGTCTCCAGTGCGCTTTCCCCGGGCGTCGAACACCTCCATCCAGTGCTCAAGAGCAGTTGGTTCTGGATCCATACCCTGCTGGCCTTCGCCAGCTATGCCACCTTCACCATTGCCTTTGGTGTCGCGGTTATGTATCTGATCCAGCAGCATTTCCTCAAGAAGAAGCACTTTGGGGCACTGTTCCAAAAGCTCCCCTCCCTTGAGACCCTGGATGACATCAACTATCGCTCTCTGACGGTCGGCTTCCCACTGCTTACCGTGGCCATCATCTCGGGCGCCATCTGGTCGGAGCAGGCCATGGGCAGCTATTGGATCTGGGACCCCAAGCAGACCTGGTCGCTGATCACCTGGTTCATCTACGCGGCGCTGCTGCACGGCCGGCTCGCCATCGGCTGGCGCGGGCGCAAGGCGGCGCTTCTGTCCATCCTGGGATTCATCGTGCTCCTGATCACCTTCATCGGCATGAAGCACAGCATAACCTGGTAGCAGCCATCACTCATCTGGCAGAGTACAATTTCATGGACAACTCAAAGCAATGAACATCATCGTCGTCGGCCTCTCCCATAAAACCGCCCCGGTCGAGATCCGGGAACGGGTTGCCTTTTCACCCAACCAGATCGAGAAACCCCTGCGCGAACTGGTGGCGCTGGATGACATCATCGAAGGGGTGATCGTCTCCACCTGCAACCGGGTGGAGATCTACGCCACCACCCGCGACATCGCCGGCGGCGTTGCCCGTATCAAGCGGTTCATGGCGGAGTACCACCGAATTCCCTTCGAGACGCTGGAACCGCACCTCTACAGCTACCACTCCGAAGCAGCCATCCGCCACGTCTTCCGGGTCGCCTCAAGCCTGGATTCCATGGTGGTGGGCGAACCCCAGATCCTGGGGCAGATCAAGACCTCCTACGGCTATGCGGCCGAGTACAAGTCGTCAGGTATCATCCTCAACCGCTTTCTGCACAAGGCCTTCTCGGTGGCGAAACGGGTGCGCACCGAGACCAGGATCGCCTCTTCGGCAGTCTCCGTGGCCTTTGCCGCCGTGGAACTGGCCAAGAAGATCCTGGGGGACCTGTCCGACAAGACGGTGATGCTGATCGGTGCCGGCGAGATGTGCGAACTGGCGGCAAAACACTTCCTCAACAGCGGCGCCAAGGGGGTGATGGTGACCAACCGCACCTTTGAGCGGGCCGAGCGGCTTGCCGAGGATTTCGGTGGCGAGGCAGTGCGTTTCGAGGAGATGTTTGCCCATCTGCACCGTGCCGATATCGTGCTTTCCTCCACCGGAGCCCCCCACATCATCATCGGCCCGAAAGACGTGGAAGAGGTGGTCAAGCGGCGCAGGTTCAAGCCGATGTTCTTCATCGACATCGCCGTGCCGCGGGATATCGACCCCAAGGTGGACGACCTGGAGAACGCCTACCTGTTCACGGTGGACAACCTGCAGGAGATCGTCCAGGCCAACCTGGCCCAACGCAACAGGGAGGCGGAAAAGGCCGAGGAAATCATCAGCCAGGAGATCGGCCAGTTCCATAAATGGCTCTCCTCATTGGAGGTGACTCCCACCATAGTTGCCCTGCGCACGCGCTTCGACGAGATAAGAAAGACCGAACTCGGCCGTACCGTGACCGGGTGGAAAGAACTGACCCCGGACGACGAAAAGCGGCTGGAGGCATTGACCGCGGCCATCATGAACAAGCTGCTTCACACCCCCACCGCTGTCCTTAAAAAGGCAGGCCAGGGAGGCCGGGTGGATCTCTACGTGGATGCCCTGCGGCAGCTCTTCGACCTGGAGGCCGCCCCGGAGGCGGGCGAAGAGCTGGAACTTGAAGAGTAGACACCTGACAAGTCCCCCTTTGACACGGACGGGCACGTGAAGTTACCTCACCTGGTCGAAGGTCGCCTGATCAAGCGCTACCAGCGCTTCCTGGCGGACATCGCGCTGGCGGACGGCAGCGTGATCACCGCCCACTGCCCCAATTCGGGCAGCATGAAGGGGTGCGCGGCCCCCGGCAGCAGGGTATTGCTCTCCCGCAGCCCCAACCCGAACCGGAAGCTGGCCCATACGTGGGAATTGGTTGAGGCAGACGGGGTTTGGGCAGGCATCAACACCGGCCTGCCCAACCGCTTGGTGCGGGAGGCCATTGAAGATGGGACGGCGGAGGCGCTGCAGGGATACGCCGCCATCCGGCCCGAGGTCCCCTGCGGCGAGCACAGCCGCATCGATCTGCTGCTGGACGGGCCAGCGGGCCGCTGCTTCGTGGAGGTAAAAAACGTCACCCTGGTGGAAGGTGACCGGGCCTTGTTCCCGGATGCGGTCACCACCCGCGGCCAGAAGCACCTCAAGGAACTGATGCGGGTGGTGCGGGAGGGTGACCGGGGCGTGATCTTCTTCACCGTCCAGCGCGGCGACGCCCACAGCGTCTCCCCTGCCGACGACATCGATCCGGAATACGGCCGGCTGCTCAGGCTGGCCCTGGAAAACGGTGTCGAGGCCCTGGCC
>DAIERH010000244.1 GCA_027346925.1 Geobacter sp. | reverse complement strand
ACTGCGGCGATCCCGAAAAAGAAGACCATGAAGATATCGTTTGTCACGAAATGAAAACTGAGGCGTCCGAAGAAATGGTTATAGAGAAACCGGTAATAGTTCTCCGGCGAGAGGTTCGCCCAGAGCAGCGCCGAAACCACTCCGAGCACAAGCGGGACAGAAAACTCCCGCATGAGATTTATTCTCTGCTTCACCTTAGTCATGTCTGGAGATCATCTCGAAATACGGACTTATTGAATAATCCGGAAAAAGCAGTCTCGCGCCAGGTCGCAAAGAACGCAACGCAGGATCACGCGGTTCCAAGAGTAACCGCCTCACCCTATGGATGAAGGTGTTTATATCCAATAAGTATTTATTCTCTCCCTCGCAAGCTTTGTCCGCATAAATGCCGTTTTTAGGATTATACTTATAAAGGCGACAGTTGTGAAAGGTCTTTTAACCGTAAGCGGAAGGCCCCGGACAACAGGCGACGGCTGGCAGGCCCTGCCTGCTCAGCCGCATGACAAGGAGGGTTAGGTAGCGCCTGTTTTCCAGCATCCCTCAGGACGCCGAAACCGATATACTTCCTAATCTCAAATATATCCCAAAAAAGACCGTTGTCAATCCCAGGTCTCCGGTCCGGCTTCCGTTCTCAACCCGCGCCCTACCTGCGTGTCTTAAGACTGAAGTCCGGATATGCAGTGACAGACACTTCGTTCTGGTCCAGCCCCTCGAACTCCACCTCTTCCGAAACCCGCAGCGGGACTATTTTATCCAGTGCCCTGAAAAACAGATACATAACTACAAAGACAAAAACAAAGCTCACGGCAACACCGACCACCTCGGCCAGAAGCTGTGAAGCGTCGCCGTAAAGAAGTCCTTTCACCGGCCCGCTGACGCCGTTAAGTCCGTCACCGTAAGTGCCGTCGGCAAAGAGACCAAGGGCTATCATGCCCCAGGCGCCGGATGTGGCATGAACAGACACTGCCCCGACGGGATCGTCAACCTTCAACCTTCTCTCAACAAAAAAGACGCTCGCGCAGCAAAGAGTTCCTGCGACAAGTCCTATAATGACCGCCCCTGCGGGACCAACAAATGCACAGGGACCTGAAATGGCGACAAGTCCGGCAAGCAACCCGTTCGCCGAGAGCGAAAGGTCCGGCTTCCGATAAAGGAGCCACATATAACACATCGCAGAAAAGCAGGCTGCAACACCCGCGAGCATAGTATTTGTCGCTATCACACCGATCCTCATATCGCCGTCCGCAAAGGCTGAACCGGAATTGAATCCGAACCATCCGAAAAAAAGTATCAGACACCCGACGATGGCCATAGGGACATGGTGCCCCGGAATTGCGTTGGGTGTTCCGTTGGACTTGAATTTTCCCATTCGCGGACCAAGCACGACCGCGCCCGCAAGCCCGGCGGTGCCGCCCGCCATGTGCACCACGGATGAGCCCGCGAAATCGACGACACCGTGACCCAATCCAAAGTCCTGGCCGAGCCTGGACAGCCAGCCTCCGGACCATACCCAGCCTGCATAAAGCGGATAAGTTACCACAGAGATAAAAAAACCGTAGACGACAAATGACCTGAAGGTCCAGCGCTCGGCCATGGCCCCGATCGGGATGGTGGCTGCGATGCTCATCAAAACGGCCTGCCGCAGAAAAAGCGCGTCAACAGACACATCCGGCGCCGTGCCGGCGAGGAAGAAACCCTTGCCCCCGGACTGAAAGGCATAGCCCGCGGCCCAATAACCGAGCATAGCGAATACGAACACCGTCATATTCATCGCCATGGTGTGTCCGGCATTTTTTGATCTTGTGAAGCCGGTCTGCATCATGGCGAAGCCGGCCTGCATAAGAAAGACGAGAAAAGTGCAGATCAGGGTCCAGGCAAGATTGAGCGTGAGCGCGCTATGGTCTGCCGTCATCATATTCCCTTCCCGAACTGGATTATCATCGCGCCGCAGATAATGACGGCCAAGCCGAGCCATGTGGCCTTCGGTATCACCTCATCGAATACAAAACGCCCGAACAACACGCTCACCAAAGCGAAAATTGCCACATAGACTCCAAGCAGTTTCGAAAAGTCCCACTTCACCGTGTTCACCACCACTCCGTACGAGCCGAGCATGACGCATCCCGCCAAAATAATCGACAGTCCGCTCCCGCGCAGCCCTTTCCTTACTACGGCATCGCCTCCGACCTCGAGGACCGCCGCACCGATGAAAATTAGCCAAGTAAAATATGTCATGGATCAACCTCTTGCCCCTTAAAGTAGCAATAAGCGTGCCGGGCTCGCCGCTCCTGCTTTACAAGGGATTTCCTCGCGCAGACCTGCTACAAAACTGTAGCAACTAACAATAATGTAGGCCGGAATCAATATTGAGTCTGAATGCTCCCGTTATGATATGCCTATGATATGCTAATGAACAGTTGGTACTACACGTAGTCCTAAGCAAAAAAACATTCCGACTTGTAAAGGAGAAGAAATGGAAACACCCTCGGTAACACCGAATTCCGTCCCCGGTACAGAGTGTCCGAATCATTACCTCCGCTTTCATGTTCCTCATCTTCATCTCAGCTCGGTTTTCGGAGATGATTGGTTCGCGCTCAAGGCCGAGTCCTTCGCCCGCTTTTTTGGAACGCCCGTGTTTCTTGTTTCACAGACGGTCGTTGTAGCGATCTGGATTGGTATGAACGTCTCAGGATTCACCAGGTTCGACGTCTATCCGTTTATCCTTCTTAACCTCGCGTTCAGCCTCCAGGCCGCCTATGCCGCGCCACTCATACTGCTTGCGCAGACGCGACAAGCTGACCGGGACAAGGCGCATGCCGAGGCGGACGCGCAGCATCGGGAAGCCCTGGCGCTGGCTGCCGAGCAGCGGCAAACCTTGGCGGCGCGACAGACCGAGCAGTTGATGGAATTGCTCCAGCAGAACACTCAGCTTACCGAATTCGTAAGAGAACTGAGCCAGCGGATCGAGACGCTGACCCTTGAGCTGCATGACAAAGTCGTCGGGGGCAGCGCCAGCACGTCGGGGTAGTTCTCTTAAGAACTTTTTTCACAACGTCAGGTAGCCGGTGTCCTAAAACGTTCGGTGCTGATTTCTCTCCCTCTGCCCTTTGATGCGATTATTGAGGCGTCAATGTGCAGGACCGCGATGAATGATCAACAATATTAACAATAGAAAGATGATAAGAGGGACCGATACGGCCAATGCTATCCAGGCCGCTTTTCTCCAACCGCGTTTCCATGGTGTAGGGACCTCAAGCCGATCACATCGCCCGGTCAATTGCACAGCAGCCGGATTGTCCAGGTCTTTCTTCAGCTCTGCCGCCGACTGATAGCGGTTCCGGGGTTCCCGCTCCATCGCGTGGAGGACGATCTCTTCCACCTGCGGCGAGACCCTCGGATTGCGCTTGCGCGGGGCCGCGGGGTCGCCGGTCACGCGCGCGTTCATGACCGCGAAGGGGTTATCCCCCTCAAACGGCACGACCCCGACCACCATTTCATAGAGCATCGCCCCGAGACTGTAAATGTCTGTCCGGGCGTCGCCCCGCTT
>DAIERH010000243.1 GCA_027346925.1 Geobacter sp. | reverse complement strand
TGATGGAGAACTGGCGGTAGATGACGCCGGTGGAACCGCCGAAGAAGGCCATGGGAAGGAAGACCGCCGAGAGCACGGTGGCGATCCCCCACAGGGCGCCGGTGATCTGCCCCATGGACTTGATGGTGGCGTCGTGGGGGGAGAGCCCCTCCTCGGTCATGATCCGCTCCACGTTCTCTACCACCACGATGGCGTCGTCCACCAGAAGACCGATGACGATGACCAGGGCGAACATGGTGAGGGTATTGATGGAGAATCCGGCGGCCGCCAGCACCCCCATGGTCCCCAGGAGGACCACCGGCACCGCAATGGTCGGGATGATGGTGGCCCGGAGGTTCTGGAGGAAGAGGAACATGATGATGAAGACCAGGAATACCGCCTCCACCAGGGTGTGGACCACTTCCTCGATCGATATCTTGACAAACGGTGTTGAGTCGTAGGGATAGACCACCTTCATCCCCGGCGGAAAGTACTTCGACAGCTCCGCCATCTTCGCCTTGACGCGATCGGCGGTTTCCAGCGCGTTGGCCCCGGCCGCCAGCCTGATCGCCACCCCTCCCAACGGTTTGCCGTTATAGAACGACTGAATGTCGTAATTCTCGGTGCCGATCCTGCTTTCGGCCACATCCTTGAGCTTTACGGTGGAGCCGTCGGGGTTGGTACGCAGGACGATGGCATCGAACTGATCTGAGGTCTGGAGCAGGGATCGGGCGTTGATGGTGGCGTTGAGCTGCTGGCCGCGAACAGCGGGGGTTCCGCCGAACTGGCCCGCCGATACCTGAACGTTCTGGGCCTGCAGGGCCGTAATCACGTCGTTGGTGGTCAGGTGGTAGTTGTTGAGCTTGGCCGGGTTCACCCAGATCCGCATGGCGTTCTGGGTTCCGAACACGAGGATCTCCCCCACCCCGTCCAGACGGCTGATGATGTCCTGGACGTTGGAGACCATGTAGTCGGTCAGGGAGTTGCGGTCCATGGAGCCGTCTTCCGACACGAGGCCGACGATCAGCATGTAGTTCCGGCCGGACTTGACCACCGATATCCCCTGCTGCTGCACGATCTGGGGGAGGAGCGGCGTGGCCAGCTGCAGCTTGTTCTGCACCTGCACTTGGGCGATGTTCGGGTCGGTGCCGGCCTTGAAGGTCAGGATAATGGACACCGCCCCGGACGAGTCGCTGGTGGAGGCCATGTAGATCAGGTTGTCGATGCCGTTCAGCTTCTGCTCGATGACCTGGGTGACCGTATCCTGCGCCGTCTGGGCCGAGGCCCCCGGATAGGTGGCGTTGATGGCGATCTGGGGCGGCGCGATGGCCGGATACTGGGAAACCGGCAGGCTCTTGATCGACAGCAGGCCGGCCAGCATGACCATGATGGCGATCACCCAGGCGAAGATCGGGCGGTTGATGAAGAAACGGGGCATGGAGGGGCTCCTTAGATAGTAGTCCGACCTGTCGGACAGGTCAGACGGGGCGGACTATTTTTGAGTCGCAGGTGTTGCTGTGGGTGGCGCTGCCGGTTTGCTGCCGAACGGCACCGCCTTGACCTGTGTTCCGGGCCGCGCCCTCTGGATTCCTTCCAGGATGACACGGTCACCCGCCTTCAGCCCTTCGGTCACCAACCAGTTGTCGCCGACGGTCCGGGCTACCTTGATGACCCGCGGCTCCACCTTCTCCCCGGCGCCGACCATCATGACCATGGCGTCCCCGTTCTGATCGCGGGTCACGCCCCGCTGCGGAACCAGGAGGGCGTTCTCATTCACCCCCTCCTCCACGACGGCCCGGACGAACATCCCCGGCAGCAGGGTCTGCTTCGGGTTGGGGAAGAGCGCCCGCAGGGTGATGGAGCCGGTGCTCTGGTCCACGGTGACTTCGGAGAACTTCAGGGTGCCCGGCAACGGATAGGCGCTGCCGTCCTCCAGCAGCAGCTTGACCCGTGCCTGGCTGGAGCCGTCGTGTTTCAGCAGGCCGCTGGCCAGGCTCTGTTTCAGCTTCAGCAAATCGGCGCTGGACTGGGTGACGTCCACGTATATCGGGCTGAGCTGCTGGATGGTGGCCAGGGCTGCCGGCTGGTTGGCCGTTACCAGGGCGCCGTCGGTCACGGCCGAGCGGCCGATCCGCCCCGAAATCGGGGCGGTCACCCGGGTATAGGCCAGGTTGATCCGGGCAGTCTCCACCGCCGCCCTGGTGGCGGCGACGTCGGCCTCGGCCTGCTTGAGGGCTGCCTGGGCGTCGTCGTTGTCCTGCTGGCTGACCGCCTTGATCTTCACGAGATCACGGTAGCGTTCCGCCTTGAGTCGCACCGCGGTCAGGGTGGCATCCGCCTTCGCCTCGGCGGCCTTGGCGCTGGCGAATGCCGCCTGGTAGGTTGCGGGATCGATCTGGTACAGCACTTGGCCGGCCTTCACATCGGAACCCTCGGTAAAGAGGCGTTTCTGGATGATCCCGCTCACCTGCGGCCTCACTTCGGCGATCAGGTACGGCGAGGTGCGGCCGGGGAGTTCCGTGGCAAGGGTTACCTGCCGAGGCTGGACAACCACCACCCCCACCTCCGGGGAGGGGGGCGGAGAGGTCTTGGCCTGGCGTTGCTGTTTGCCGCAGCCGGCCAGCAGCAGGCCGGCAACGAGCGTGCCGGCCACGAAGAACGGTCTGATTCCGCGAATGTCTGACATGGGGAACACCTCGAAGAAAAATGTAGGAATGAATGTTCATTCCATAAGTAAAAAACGCCGCGACATGCGAGGCGGGTGCAACGATGGGGCGGCTATCGTCTTACTGCGTCCCAGCACGCCTCGATGGTCCTGGTGACCAGTTGCTTGTCCAGGTGGATGAAGCCGAGGATGTGGTCCCGCGCCGCGGCGAGCAGGGGGCCGAACGCCAGGTCGAAGAGAATGACGAGCGGGAGGTCCTTGAGCACCTGCTGGGCCGTGCCCTGCTCGAACAACTCCTTGAAGGCGTTGCAGCCACCCTCCCGATTTCCCAGGAGTTTGTCCCGCCGGACGGCCACGCCGTAGGGTGAGTTGTGAAACTGCTCCAGGTAGCGGAAATCCAGGGGATGCTCGATAAAGTAGCGCAACAGCGCCGTGCCGAGGTGGAGAAAGCGCGCCCTGAAGGGCGCGTCTGCCGCATAACCCTCCATGAGGAGCTGCTGCATCTTGCCTTCGATCTCGCCGTACAGTTCGTTGATGAGGACATCCTTGTTCTCGAAGTAGCGGTAGATGGTCCCGGCTCCAACCCCGGCCCGCTCGGCCACCATGGCCATGGGGGCGCCGTGGAAGCCGTGCTCGGCAATCAGTTCCAGTGCGGAGCGAATGATTTCGTCACGCTTGTCCGCTTTTGTCACGGTTGGTACCTCGTTTAAAATTGAATGAATGTTCATTCCTGTATAGCCGCAGAGGAATGCATTTGTCCAGCACTATTTTATTTGCTCCCGAATCCGTGACGCCGGAATGCCGCAGTGGCCGGAGGAGCCGGGGCCCGCACGCCGCCATGCTGTACCAAACTACTCACTCCGCTGGTCCTTCGCCGGGCTGCCGGTAATCTCCTGAAATGCACAGGCAGAGGTCTTCCGGACAAACGGAGGTATGGAGCGTTACGGATTCAG
>DAIERH010000242.1 GCA_027346925.1 Geobacter sp. | reverse complement strand
GAGCGCAAACGACTGCAGGAACTCATGATCCAGAATGAAAAGATGACCACGGTCGGTGGCCTGGCCGCCGGTGTGGCCCATGAGCTTAACAACCCCCTGGGGGCCATCCTGCAACATGTCCAGAACATCAAGCGTCGCGTATCTCCCGGCCTTCCGGCCAACGAGGCGGTCGGCCGGGAGATCGGCGTTGACTTCGGCCTGGTGCGGCGGTACCTGGAGCGACGCGGGATCGAAGAGATGCTGGGCTATATCGCGGAGGCCGGCTCCCGCGCGGCGGACATCATCACCAACCTCCTGGCCTTCAGCCGCACGGGGGGCGTCGCGCTGGAGGCCACGCCCCTCCCCGAACTCATGGATGGAGTGATTGAACTGGCCGCATGCGACTACGACCTCAAGGAAAGGTACGATTTCCGCGCCATCGCCATCATCCGTGACTACGACCAGAGCCTGCCGCCGATCGTGATGGACCGGCGGGAGATGGAACGGGCCTTGCTGAACATCGTGAAGAACGCAGCCCAGGCCCTCGCGGAAAGGGCGCCCGGCACCTCCCCGCGGATCGTTCTGGCTACGCGCCGCGACGAACGGTATGCCTGTATCGATATTAGCGACAATGGTCCCGGCATGACGCCGGAGATCGCCCAGCGTGCCTTTGAGCCTTTCTTCACCACCAGGGAGATCGGTGTGGGCCCCGGTCTGGGGCTGTCGGTAGCGTATGCCCTGGTGGTCGATAGCCATCGCGGGCTCATCGGCGTGGACTCAACGCCCGGCAGGGGAGCAACCTTCACCATCCGCCTGCCGCTCGCTACGCGGAAGGATACAACAAACCCCGCCGAAAATAGTGCCGACCAGCGGCCCGAAAGCAGGTAAAACGGATTTTGGGGGTCTTCTGAATCATTTCCATGCAGTGATCAATGAATGGGGAGGAAGGTATGATCAAAGGGTACAGGGACTGGAGCATTTTTTCCAAGATCATGAGCCTGTCGGTATTGACCTGGCTTGTGCTGGCGCTGGCAACGACCTTTGTTCTGGAGCCGTATATCCGCGGACTGATCATGAAGGAGAAAAAGGATACGGTCCGGTTTCTGGTTGAAGAAGCATCGACAATCCTGGCCACTTATCAGAAACAGGTTGAAGCTGGGGCGCTCACCAGGGAAGAGGCCCAAAAACGGGCGGCCGCTGATGTCAAACAACTGCGCTACGACGGCAAGGAGTACTTTTTTATCAGCGACCTCAACTATCGCCTCGTGGCCCACCCCCTGCGCCCCGAGAACGAAGGGAAGGACATGGGGTCCTTCAAGGATGCCGACGGAAAACTGATTTACCGGGAATTCACCCAGGCGGCGACGAGCAGCCCGGGGGGCGGTTTTGTTGGCTACCGGCAGAACAAGCCCAATGAGTCGAAACCGCAGCCCAAGCTCAGCTACACGAAACTCTTCCAGCCATGGGGCTGGGTCGTGGGAACCGGCATCTACATCAATGGCGTGGACGCGGACATGGTACGCGTCAAGACCGGCATCGGCATCGGGCTTCTGATAATCCTGGCCCTCAGTATCCTGCTATCCCTGGTGATCGCCCGCGCCATCACCCGACCGGTCAAGGAGGTGGTTGACAGCATCAGGGATATTGCCCAGGGCGAGGGGGACCTGACCAAACGCCTGCCGATTCGGGGCAAAAACGAGATCGGCGAGCTCAGCGACTGGTTCAATACCTTCGTGAACACGATCCAAGGCATCATGGCCCAGGTATCCGCCAGCGCCATCCGCCTGGCTTCTTCCGCCAATGAGTTGCAACTGACTTCCAAGACCATGTCGCGGAGCGTCGAGAACCTTTCCTCACAGTCCACCCTGTTGGCCACCGCTGGCGAAGAGATGTCGGCCACCTCGTCGGACATCGCCTCCAATTGCCACCATGCCGCGAACAACGCCGACGGAGCATCCAGCAAGGCCTCCCAGGGGGCCGAGGTGGTCGGTCAGTCCATCGCCGTCATGCACGCCATTGCCGAGCGAGTCAAGAATGCCGCCGACACGGTCGAGAAGTTGGGGAACCGTTCGGACCAGATCGGCACCATCATCGGAACCATCGAGGACATCGCCGACCAGACCAACCTGCTGGCCCTGAATGCCGCCATCGAGGCGGCCCGGGCCGGTGAGCAGGGACGCGGCTTCGCGGTTGTGGCCGACGAGGTGCGCGCCCTGGCGGAGCGGACCACCCGCGCCACCAAGGAGATCGGCGGGATGATCAAGGCAATCCAGAAGGAGACCAAGGATGCCGTGCTTACCATGGAACAGAGCGTTGCCCAGGTGGAGCAGGGCAGTACCCATGCCGCGGCTTCCGGCGCATCGCTGCAGGAGATACTCGATATCATCAACGACGTGACCGAGCAGATCAGCCAGATCGCCACGGCGGCCGAGCAGCAGACAGCCACGACCCACGAGATCAGCAATAACGTGTTGAGCCTGAACGAACTGGCACATCACAACAGCAGCGCCATCAATGAAACCGCCGTTGCCGCCAATGAGGTTTCACATCAGGCAGAGGAACTGCAGCGGCTGGTGAACCAGTTCAAGTTGTAGCGATACCCCCTCTCCTCTGGCGGGACAGGGCGCGAACTCATTTTCTGTAGGTGAAGCCTCCGGGAAAATGCACGGTCTTGAACTTGTCGTTGACCCCGTGCAGGGACTCGGACTGGCCGACAAAGAAGTAACCGTACGGTTGCAGGTTGTTGTGAAAATGCTGGACAACCTTGGACTTGGAGGCGATGTCGAAATAGATCAGCACATTGGCGCAGAAGATGAAGTCAAAGCTCTTCATGAAGATCATCTTCGAGTCGTCGTACAGGTTGAGCTTGTTGAAGGTGACGAACCTCTTCACCTCAGGGGAGAGGATGAACCTGCCGTTCTCCTCCTTGATGTATTTGCGCTTGTACAGGTCGGGGATGTTGCGGACCGAATAGGCGTTGAAAACCCCTTCCTTGGCCTGGGCAATGACGGTCTCGTTGATGTCGGTGCCGATGATCTCGATGATCCAGTCCTTGAGCAGCGTCGCCCGTTTCTCCAGCAGGATCATGGAGAGGGTGTAGGCCTCCTCGCCCGAGGATGAACCGGCGCTCCAGATGCGCAGCTTGCGGAACCCCATCTTGGCCTTGGCCTCGACGATCTCCGGCAGCAGTTTGGTCTCCAGGGCGTTCAACTGGGGGACATTACGGAAAAAATAGGTTTCGTTGGTGGTGATCTCGTCCATCAGGTACTTCAGTTCCTCGGCGCCACGGGGCGACTTGAGAAACTGGTAGTACTCCATATGGGTCTTGGTGCCGGTCGCATCCATCCTGCGGGCGAGGCGGCTTTCCAGGAAATATTTCTTGGTGGAATGGAAATACATGCCGCAGAGGTTGTAGATGAAGTCACGCAACTGTTCGAAATCTTTGTCGGATATTGACACGTTTTTCTCTTCCGAAACTCTGGCGCCCCGGAGGTCAGCCACTTTTGTTCCACAGGCCGCGGGCCAGGGGTGAACGCCTCAATTTAAAATCAATTAAATTTTTTAATTAGCTTACACACAAATTCAGCCACCCGTCTGTCCGACCGATAGACATGGTCCCCCACCCAATCCAAGGCCAGCCTGC
>DAIERH010000241.1 GCA_027346925.1 Geobacter sp. | reverse complement strand
TCCGCGAGATTTCCTCGCTGTTTCTTCTCGGCATGGTTGTGTTCACCCTGGTCATGCTCTTGGGGCGGCTGCTCAAGCTGACCGATCTGGTGATCACCCGTGGCGTGCCCCTGGCGGACATCGGCCGCATGATCATGTATCTGATGCCTTCACTGCTCGTGTTCACCATCCCCATGGCCTTTCTGCTGGCAGTGCTCCTGGCCTTCGGCCGCCTGTCCGCCGACAACGAGATCACGGTGATGAAGGCCGGGGGCATCAGCCTGATTCAGCTCATGCCCCCGGTACTCGCATGCAGCCTGGTTGCCCTGGTGCTGACGCTTGCCGCCAGCACCAGGGGAGTCCCCTGGGGCAACAGCGCCTTCAAGATGCTGAGCTTTGAGGTGCTGAAACAAAACGTTGCCGCAACCATCAGGGAGAAGGTCTTCTGGGACGACATCCCCGGTATCGTGCTCTACACGGAGCATTACGACGAGGAACACCATATCCTCAAGGGTGTCGTCATCCACGACGGCCGGGATCCCAAACGTCCCCTGACCATCTTCGCCGCCAGCGGTACGGTTGGCAGCACCCCCAACCAGCAGGACATCTGCCTGGTACTGCACAATGGAAGCATCCATGCGGCGGCGAGGAAAGAGGGGTACCGGATGGCCAGTTTCGGGGAGTATGTCATGACAATGGCGACCCCCGGCAAGAACGGGACCATCGGCCGCAATGAGCAGGACATGGGTATTGCCGAATTGCGGCGACAGATCGACGATCCGGCCCTGGCGCAGGGGCAGCGCCTCAAGATGCTGACCGAACTGCACAGCAGGTACGCCTTTCCCTTTGCGGCGCTGGTGTTTGCCGTGGTGGCCATGCCGTTGGGCATACAAAACCGCCGTTCGGGCAAGTCGGCCGGTTTTTCCACCAGCATTGCCATCCTGCTGGCCTACTATGTGCTACTGTCGCTCTTGCGGACCCTGGCGGAAAAAGGCATCCTGCCGCCCGGCCCGGCAATGTGGCTGCCCAACATGATCTTCCTGACGGTTGGCTGGGTGCTGCTGCGGATGGCATCCCTGGAGCGCGACGTCTTCGCGGCCATTCAGGAACCGTTCGTGCGGCTGGTCCAAAAGGTGCGGACCCGGCCGTGAGCATCCTCAGCCGTTACATAGCCGCTGCCTGGCTGCGCCTGCTGGCCCTCTGCCTGGGCAGTTTCGTGGCGGTCTACCTCGTGCTGGACATGATGGAAAAGATTCCCCGCTTTCTGCGCGCCGGTGGCGCTCCCGGCGACATCCTCGCCTTCTTCATCTGCAAACTTCCCGAAATGATCGGCCAGACCGCCCCATTTTCCATCCTCATGGCCACCCTGCTGACCCTCGGCCTCCTTTCGCGCAACAGCGAGATCATCGCCATGCGCAGTTGCGGCATAAGCCTCCCGCGCATCGCTCTGCCCATGCTGGCCCTGGGCCTCGCCGCCAGCCTCCTGCTCCTGGTCAACGCCGAACTGGTGGTCCCCAAAAGCTACGAACGCATGGAGTACATCGAGCGGGTTGCCATCAGGAAGCAGGGGATCCATGCCGTGTTCAAACGCAACAACATCTGGTTCCGCTCCCATGACATGATCCTCCAGGCCCAGATGTTCGATCCCCCCAGCAAGACCCTCAAGGGGGTCGTCATCTGGACCCTGGACAGCTCCATGAATCCGCTCAGCCGCATCGATGCGGAGGAGGCCCGGTTCAGGGACAATCGCTGGGTCCTGGTCCATGCGCAGCAGCGGGACTTCAGCCAGGCTGCCGGATATCCGACCAAAACTGCGGAGACAATGGAGGTCGCCATCAACCTGAAGATCGACGACCTGCGGGTGCTGGACAACAACGCCGACAACCTGAGTTTCCGCAAGCTGAGCGAGTACGCCGACAACCTGCGCCGCGGCGGTTACCAGGCCTATCGTTACCTGACCATGATGCATGCCAAGCTCTCCGCCCCGTTCTCCGCCTTTGTCATGGTCATCCTGGGGATACCGTTCGCCCTCAGGAACAGCCGTTCGGGGGGTATAGCCCTCGGCATAGGGGCCAGTATCGCCATCGGTTTCGCCTACTTCGTGGCCAACGCGATCCTGCTCTCCTACGGCCGCGGCGGGGTACTGCCACCCCTGGTGGCCGCCTGGGGGGCAAACTTCATCTTCGTGCTCGGCGGTATCTGGCTGTCGATGACGGTGAAAAACTGAATAGCAAAACTATTCATTCCGCGTATCCTTGTTACAATTTGTCGCACCTAGGCCTGCGGGAGGTAGCCATGCCAGCCATTCCACGTTTCGTGACACACCGAACCACTATGCTGCTGTTGTCATTGCTCCTGGCGGCGCTTGTCGGCCCCATCCGGAATCCCCCCGCATATGCCGCCGAACAGCCCCAGCACCTCAAGACCGAGACGTCCCCCGCCCCCGCCATCCTCAGCATCATCCCGGCCCAGGCGGAGCCGGGCGGCAGGGTGATGATCTTCGGCTCGGCGTTCGGCGACAAGATCAGCGCCTATCTGGGCAACATCGAGATCCCGGCCAGGGTAACCGGCGGCAATCAGCTGGAATTCACCGTGCCGACACTCGATGCCGGGCTGTACGCCCTTTATCTTAAACGGGGAGACGGCGTCACCGGGCGGGTCTACAATTTTACGGTCCTGCCGCTCAGGCCGGTACTGAATGACCTGTCGCCGGACCGGATCGACTCCTGCGCCCAGGGCAAAGATCGGCAGGTTACCGCCGTGGGGGAACACTTTACCGAGAACTCGCTGCTCTTGTTCGACGGCGCCGTGATCAAAAGCCGCGTCATCTCTCCCGAGACCATTGCCTTCACCGTGCCGCAGGTAGCGGGCGGGCAGCATCAGGTCGTGGTCAGGAACGGACCGGACAATGCCTCGGTGGCGGTGGCCCTGGCCATCGAGACCAAACCCGAGATCAGCCAGATAACCGTGGGAAACGAGTACGTGAACTACTACGAGCTGGTCATCGACGGCAGGAATTTCCAGCAGAACTCGACCATCTACGTGGACGGTCAGCGCATCGGCGGGAAGAGCTTGGCGGATGCGGCCAATCGGGAGCGGCTGATCTTCGTCGATTGCACCCGTTTGATCTATCTGCGCTACCCCTACTCGCCGGTCAACAAGGACTTTCACATCCAGGTGGTCAACCCGGGCAACGAGGCCAGCCAGGTAATCAACGTCACGGCGCCGTGATATCCGAAGAAATTTTGAACAGGGGGATTCGATTGTTATGAGTTTAGGAACACCGCTGAAACCGGGCGCCACCAGGCTGCTGCTGTTGGGAGCCGGAGAACTGGGCAAGGAGGTGGCCATCGAGCTGCAGCGGCTGGGCGTCGAGGTGGTGGTGGTCGACCGCTACGCCAATGCACCGGCCATGCAGGTGGCGCACCGGTCGCACGTCATCCCGATGACGGACCCGCAGATCCTGAACGGCGTCATCCTGGCCGAGGGGCCGGATATCATCGTGCCGGAGATCGAGGCCATCGACACCGCGTTCCTGCTGGAGCTGGAACAGGGGGGGCAGCGGGTGATCCCCACGGCCCGGGCAACGAACCTGACCATGAACCGCGAGGGGATCCGCCGCCTGGCGGCCGAGCAATTGGAATTGCCCACGTCG
>DAIERH010000240.1 GCA_027346925.1 Geobacter sp. | reverse complement strand
GCACCTCGCGGGCCGTGGCAATGTCCTCTGCCACCCGCGGAATCCCCTTGAGGCCCAGTTCGGTGGAGGTGAAGCCTTCGTTCATGGTCCCCTCCCCCACCAGGGCCAGATCCTCGGCATGGGAGATGACCAGGATTCCCATGCCACGGGCATACTCCAGGGCGCGGCGCATCAATTCGCTGCTCACCACCGGCTTACCGTCATCGGAGACCGCCACGCAGCCGGCTTCCTTCAGTTCGCCCATCTCGGACATGCGCTCGCCGTTCATGCCGTAGGTAATGGAGCCGACCGGAAAGACGTTGGCAAAGCCCTCGGCCTTGGCCTTGTTGATGACGTAGGTTGCAACGGCCTTGTTGTCGATCACCGGCTTGGTATTGGGCATGCAGCAAACCGAGGTGAAGCCGCCGGCAGCCGCGGCCCTGGTGCCGCTGACGATGTCCTCCTTGTACTCCAGGCCGGGGTCGCGCAGGTGCACGTGCATATCCACCAGCCCCGGCACCACGTATTTACCCGTGGCGTCGATGATCTCGGCACCGGCGGGAGCCTTCAGGTTCGCGCCGACCTCCTTGATCACCCCGTTTTCCACCAGCACATCCAGCGTACCATCCAGCCCCTGGGACGGGTCGATCACCCGGCCGTTCTTGATCAGAAGATTCATAGTATCACCTCTATATATAGTAGGTATGTTCATTTCCCTAAAACAAGTCGATTTTTCGTCAGGTCAAGGCTGTCGAGGCATCGTGCGGAGGCATAGTACCCAAAGGGCATAAACAGCGCTATGTCGCACAAACGATACCGAAGACTTACGCCGAGCTGGCGGAAAAACGGCTGCTTCATCACTCCAGTTCGCCGCCGCAGACGTGGTACAGCATCGCCATCCTCACCGCCACGCCGTTCTCCACCTGCTTCAGGATATGGGACTGGCCGCCGTCCACCACGTAACTGGACATCTCCACCCCGCGGTTGATCGGTCCGGGGTGCATCACCATGGCGTCCGGTTTGGCCAGTTTGAGGTTCTCGGGGTTCAAGCCGAAATAGCGGGAATACTCACGGGTGTTGGGCATAAGGGTCTTGCCCTGGCGCTCCTGCTGGATACGCAGCATCATGACCACATCGCTGTCCTGGATCGCCTCCTTCATGGTGGCGCAGACAGTGACGTTGCCCAGCCGCTCCACGCCGGGGGGCATCATGGTGGGTGGGCCGGCCAGGAAGACCCGTGATCCCATCTTGGTCAGCCCCTGGATGTTGGAGCGGGCCACCCGGCTGTGGGTGATGTCCCCCACGATGGCCACCTTGAGGTTGTCAAGCCGGCCAAAGCGGTCCTTCATGGTCAGCATGTCCAGGAGTCCCTGGGAGGGGTGCTCGTGGGCACCGTCACCGGCGTTGATGATCGAGCAGTTCGGCAACTTTTTGGAAAGGAAATAATGGGAACCGGATACGGCGTGACGCATGACGATGATATCCGGCTTCATGGCCAGCAGGTTGAGGGCCGTGTCCGCCAGGGTCTCCCCCTTGGTGGACGAACTGGTGGAGGGGGAGATATTGACGGTGTCGGCCGAAAGCCGCTTGGCGGCGATCTCGAAGGAGGTACGTGTCCTGGTGGATGCCTCGTAAAACAGATTGATGATGGTCTTGCCGCGCAGCGTGGGGACTTTCTTGATGTCGCGGCTGTTGATCTCACGCATGTTCTCTGCGGTTGCCAGGAGCAGCTCGATCTCCTCCCTGTTCAGATCCCGCAGCGCGATGATGTCCTTATGCTTGAACTCCATAGCCCCTCCCATCGTTATTTTTCCAGAACAACCGCAATGGGTTTATTCTTTTCGTCGAACATCACCGCCACGTTCTCCTTCAGGCTGGTGGGCACGTTGCGCCCCACGAAATCGGCCCGGATCGGCAACTCGCGGTGCCCGCGGTCGATCAGCACCGCCAGTTGGATGCTGCTCGGCCGGCCGTGGTCCATCAGGGCGTCCATGGCGGCCCGGATGGTGCGGCCGGTGAAGAGCACATCGTCCACCAGCACCACCCGTTTTGCTTCCAGCGAGAATGAGATGTCGGTCTTGCCGACCGGCAGGTGGGCGCCATGGCTCTTGATATCGTCGCGGTAGAGGGTGATATCCACCGCGCCCACCGGGACCCGCTCACCCTCGATGACCTCCATACAGTTCCCGATCTCCTCGGCCAGGTGGGCGCCTCCGGAACGGATACCGATCAAGGCGATGTCCCGAACCCCCTTGTTCCGCTCCAGGATCTCGTGGGAGATGCGGGTCAATGCCCGTTTGATGCCGCTTTCATCCAAAAGTACCGTCGTGTTGTCGGCCATGGCGTCCACCTTTCTCCTGACATAAAAAAAGAGCCTTACCGCACCACGCGGCAAGACCCTTCGCTATTCGTTTCGTTTCAATCATCGGTATCACCTTTGCCAGCCTCTCGGACCGGATTAAAAGGCAGTTGCTGTAGTGTCGAGACTGTACCATTGTCCGGATGCGAGGTCAAGGAAGAAGTATCCATCATCCGGGCAAAGCTTGAAATTCCGTCCCCCCGCTTCCAGGCCGACCGCAGACAACCCACCGGGCGGGTTTAAAAGCCTGGACACCGTATGTTATTTTGGATATATAGTACATTATATATGTAAATTACATAGTCCGTCAGCAAAAGGAAAGGATCCCATGCAAGATCTGCTCATCATCGCCCTGATCGGCGTGGTCTGGTACGTGTTCAATCGCCATATCCTCCCCAGGATGGGCGTAGCGACCTGAATGTCGGACACCTGCTCTCCCGCGGGCCGGGAGAAAAAGAGCGACGAAAGAAAACCGTAATCCCCCTCTACCCCTGGGCACCGGCCAACGATTCGTCCAACACCACCAGGTAGCCGTCCGGGTCGAAGCACCACATCTCCTTGACTCCGTAGGGTTTCACCTCCAGGGGATAGAGGATTTCCATCTCTTCCTCCATGATGGCATCGTAGATCCCCTCGATGTCCGTAACCTCAAAGTGCAGCGTCACCCCGATGCCCCGGGGAAACATGCCCAGGCGGTGTTCCAGCACCGGATGGGTCCTGATGACGTCGTCCTCCTCCACAAACACGATGGCAACTCCCCCCACATCCAGCACCATGTGCTCCGGAGCGCCGGGAGCCGTGAAGGAGCGTTGCAGCGGCAACCCCAGAATACCGGCGTAAAATGCCTCGCTTACCACCAGTTGCGACACCACGAGTTGGATGGAATGCTGGGCGGCGTGGGCCTTCATTCAAATCCTTTGAAGAGCAGGGAGGTATACCCGGACAGGCGCGAGAGCCAGTTTGAATAGATGAGCACGCCGACCACGATCAGGAACAGGCCGGTGATGATCTCGAACAGCCTGATATGCTTGCGGAACCGGTTGAAAACCGACAGAAATTGGTGCATGGCAAGGGAGGAAAGCAGAAAAGGGATCCCCAATCCCAGGGAGTAGAGCAGCAGCAACACGATGCCTTGATAGACTTCCTCCTTGGTGGCGGCCACCATGAGGATAGTGGCCAGGATCGGCCCGATGCAGGGGGTCCAACCCGCGGCAAAGGCAAGTCCCACCAGAAAGCTGCCGATATAGCCGCTAGGTTTATGGTGGATAGTGACCCGTTTTTCCCCCATGAGGAATCGGATGGGTAAC
>DAIERH010000023.1:13517-17560 GCA_027346925.1 Geobacter sp. | reverse complement strand
TGGCACAACTGTTTGCCCGGATCACCTGTTCGCTCCAGATCGGTCTGCAAAGCGCCGATCCGAGGGTGCTGAAAAGGGTCGGCCGGGCCTTCGACCGGGACGCCTTTGCCGCCAGGGTGGCGCTCTTGAACGAGAACGGTGCGGTGTTCGGCTTCGACCTGATATACGGACTGCCCGGCGACACCCTGCAAGGATTTCGCGACAGCATTGACTTTGCCCTGGGGCTCTACCCCAACCACCTGGATATCTTCCCGCTGGCGGTACTCCCCGGCACGGCCCTGGCCGCCCGCAGCGCCGTCCTCGGCCTGCGCCACCTGCCTGCCCCCCCCTACACCATCATCTCCTCGCCGACCCTCGGCCCGGAGGAGATGGTGCTGGCCCGGCGGCTGGCAAGCGCCTGCGACATCTTTTACACCCGCGGCAAGGCCGTGGCCTGGTTCAACGGGGTGGTCAACGCGCTCGGTCTTAAGCCGTCCGGTCTGCTGGAGCGATTCGGCGAATGGCTGGAGTCGGAACGGGGATCGGGGGTGGCTGAGGCCGATCTGGAGGATGGCGAGGTCTGGCGGATGCAGCGGGCATTCCTGACCACACTCCTCAGTGGAAAAAAGGTGCGGCGCCTGCTGCCGCTGGTGCTCGACCTGGCGGATTACCATTTCCACTACGCCGCCGCCCTGCAGACCCCCCCGCCACAACCCGCGCCAGCCGGGGAGTTGCGGCTGTTGGATCTCCCCTGCCGCCTGGCCGCCTCGGCCCGGCTGGCGGCCTTCCGCTACGAGATCCTGGATATTCTGGAGTCGGGGGCGCCCGACCTGCGGGCGCTTGCCGGCACCCTCACCCCGGTTGGTTCCTGGGCGGTCATCTATCCCGGCAGGGAGGGGGTCTGCACCGAATCCCTGGCTGAGCCCTATTTCCGGTTGCTGGAACGGTTGGACGGCCGCACCCCTGTAGCCGGGATCGCTTCCCGGCTGGGCATCCCCGCCGACGAGGCCCGCTCCTTCCTGGAGTTCGCCGCGGCAGAAGGGATCATCCAGCCGCCCGGTTACTAACGCCGCCCCTCCCCGGGGTCGGACAGTTTTTCCACCTTCCCGCCGCATAACCCCCGGAACTGTGCTACGCTTTGTCTTAAAGGCCCTTGCAAGGCGAAGGTGAGGTGTACGGATATGGCCATAGTGGCGGCGGTAGTTGGCACTGTCCTGATCGCGGTGGTCCTCTGGGAGGCCTTCGAAACCATTGTTCTGCCACGCCGGGTAACGCGCCGCATCAGCCTGACGCGGCTCTTCTACCGTTGTACGTGGCGTCCCTGGCTGGCGCTGGGTCGCGCCGTCGCCTCGGGCCGGCGGCTGGAGACGTTGCTCAGCTTCTTCGGGCCGCTGTCGTTACTGTTGCTGCTCAGCCTGTGGGCCGTGGGGCTGATCGTCGGCTACGCACTGCTGTACTGGTCGTGCGGAACCGGCCCCAAGATTCCGGGTGTCGATGCCGGTTTCTTCGACGGGCTGTATCTGAGCGGCACGACCCTGTTTACCCTCGGCCTGGGAGACGTGGTCCCCCATACCTCCATCGCCCGTGGGCTGGCCGTGCTTGAAGCGGGGATGGGCCTGGCCTTCCTGGCGCTGGTCATCGGGTACCTGCCGGCCCTCAACCAGTCCTTTGCCCGGCGCGAGGTGAGCATCTCCCTGCTCGATGCCAGGGCCGGCTCGCCACCCAGCGCGGCCGAGATGCTGCGCCGCCACGGCAGCGAACACGGCCTGGCCGCCCTGCAGCAGCTTTTGCGCGACTGGGAACTCTGGTCTTCGGAACTCCTCGAAAGCCATCTCTCCTATCCGGTCCTGGCCTATTTCCGCTCCCAGCATGACAACCAATCGTGGCTGGCGGCTCTCACGGCGATCCTCGATACCTGCGCCCTGGTAATGGTCGGCCTGGAAGGGGCCTGCGAACGCCAGGCCGAACTGACCTTTGCCATGGCGCGCCACGCCGTTGCCGACCTCTCCCTGGTCTTCCTGACCGCACCCCGCGAACCGCGTCATAACCGTTTGCCGCCAAACGCCCTGGCCGAGTTGCGTGTCCTGCTGGAGGCAACGGGGCTCAGGCTGCGCGAGGGTGAAGAGGCTGACGAGAAGTTGCGTACACTGCGGCACATGTACGAACCGTACATATTTTCCCTGGCCCGCTACCTTAATATCGCCGTTCCTCCGTGGATTCCGGCGGCCGGACGCAAGGACAACTGGCAAGCAAGCGCCTGGGAGCGGAGTCCCGGGAAAACGAGGGGCAAGGCACAAAACGTGGCAGCCGAGGAGGAGGGTGGCGAGCATTTCTGAGCCGTCCCGGTCATCCCCCTTGCCAGGCCCGTTCCAGTTCCTCCCCGAGTTCCTGCTCCTGCCCCGTGTAGCGGGGCGAGAAGTGAAACGGCACCACCCTGGCCGCCCCGGCGCGGCGGGCGAGTTCTCCGGCCTGGCGGGCGGTGAGGTGAGAGCGTTCCCCGGCGCGGGCCGCTTCCGTCTCCGGAAAGGCGGCCTCGATGAAAAGGTAGTCGGCGCCCCGGGCAAGGGCAATGATCCGTTCAGCATTTTCGGCGGTAAAGGCGGCGTCGGTAACATAGCAGATCTTCTGTCCGGCCTCGACCCTGACCGCCCGCTCCCGCAACTCCTTCAGCGAGACGTTGGTCCCAGCCTCTCCGCTCCCTGCATGCCGGGTTGCCCGGATCGGCATGTCGTCCGCGTCCCCCCTCATTATGGCCTGTTTCAGTTCCTTCAGCCAGGGGCCGACCGCCAGCCCCATCTCATCCAGACGGTTCTTCATGATGTTGACGTGCAGTTTCTCCTCCAGGGAGAAGGCCAGGCTTGCTATCTTGTGGTCGAGCACGGCCACGCGCACGGAAAGTCCTTCCTCCTCGTGGATGAGATCGCCTGTGAAGCGCCGTGCCATGGTGTTTTCGGGTTTGAAGCCGTGCAGGCAGTGGAACTCGCTCGACAAGCCGTTGCCATCGGGGTGAATCTCGCTGGCGATGATGGTAAAGTCGCTGTCGTAGCTGTACACCAGGTTCCAGGTGTAGGAGGCCAGGCGATGCCAGACCTGATCCACAAATCCGGGGGGACCGAAGATGTGAATTCGCTTTTCCCGGCCCAGAAAGAGGCGCATCAGGTGATCAAAGCCGATGAAATGGTCGATGTGGGCGTGGGAGACGAAGACGTGGCCGATCCGCAGGATCTTGCGTGGGGGAAGACCGCTGAGGGTTCCCAGGTCGAAGAGCATGGCGCGCCGACTGAAAAGGAAGTCGACGTAGACACAAGGGTCTTCGAAGGGGGAATTGACGAGGGTTGGGTGGAATACCGGGGTCATGGCCGCGTCCTTTCATACTATGATTATAGCGCCCCCCGGCCTGTTGCCAACCCGGCTGTCCCCGTGCTGGAGCGAGCCGCAGAGTAGATGTTCATTTTCACGTGATTGGGGTAGTATGATACCAAGATGCACAAAGAAGGCGTGTACGGATTCTCACCCGAAGGGGGGTAATGGATATGTCAAGCGGAAGCGAAAAGATATGCGCCATCACCGATGCCGCGACGATTCGCGGCCTGTCGGCCGATGCACTGGTGACGTGCGCCAGGTGCGGGGCAAAGGCCCACGATCCGGCAAATGTCTGCGATCCGGTTCAGTTTCCGGATGCCGGCGCATTCGGCGATTGAGGTGGTGTGAACGCATAAAGGAAGTGGAAATGGCCCGTACAAGCGGGCCATTTCCGTGTCTGGAGTACGGAGAACGGCCGGTGCCTTATTCCGTTGCCGGCAAGCGCAGGAGGAGGGCGGCGACCACGAACGCCAGCGCCACCAGCAGGCTGATCATGGCTGCCACGCCCGGCCAGCCCAGGCGCACCCAGAAGAGCCCCCCCACGGTCCCGGAGATGCTCGAACCCAGGTAATAGAAGAAGAGGTAGAGCGACGAGGCCTGCGCCTTGGCGCACTTCGCCCTGCGTCCCACCCAACTGGAAGCGATGGCGTGGGTGCTGAAGAAGCCGCAGGTAAAGATTCCCACCCCGGCCACGATCAAGG
>DAIERH010000023.1:0-13418 GCA_027346925.1 Geobacter sp. | reverse complement strand
GCGATGGATCAGTCGACCGGCGCCGCCGGAACTGAGGGAACCCAGCAGGTAGACAAGGAAGATCAGGCTGACCCGTGATTGGCTGAGGTTGTAAGGGGGGGCCAGCAGGCGGAAACCGATGTAGTTGTAGAGAGTGACGAAGCCTCCCATGCCGAGAAAGGCCAGGCCGTACAGGCAGAGCAGGCCTGGCTCGCGCATATGCCGGCCCAGGGAGGTGAACAGGTAGCGCACCTGGAAGGGGTGTCGCCGAAAGTTGGAAGATGGGGGCAGGCTTTTCAGGAACAGCAGGCTCAGCAACAGGCTGATCACGCCGATGATCCCGATGGCGGTATGCCAGGGGAGGTAATCGCAGAGAAGTGCCGATCCGATCCGCCCCGTCATGCCCCCCACGGCGGTGCCTCCGATGTAGAGTCCCATGGCGGCGCCGATGGAGCGGGCATCCATCTCCTCGCCCAGATAGGCCATGGCCACCGATGGGACCCCGGCCAACGCAATCCCTTGGACCAGTCGCAGGGCCAGCAGCGACCCGAAACCGTGGCTGAAGAGGGTCATGATGGCCAGGAGCGAGGTGAGAAACAGGGAAACCGTCATGAGCGGCTTGCGCCCGAGCGTCTCTGAGACGGTGCCGACGACCAGCATGGAGAGCGCCAGGGCACCGGTACTTATCGAGAGCGGCAGGCTTCCCACGGCCGGCGGCACGTTAAACTCGCGGGAGAAGAGCGGCAGCAGCGGTTGTACGTCGTAGAGGGTCACGAAGGTGACAAAGCCGGCGCAGAACAGGGCCAGGTTGGCGCGCCGGAAGCTGGCGGTACCGACGCTGACCCCACCCTCGTTAAGCGCCCTGCCATCGACAGCAGTACTCACGGCAGCGGTGCTATCCGGCCGACACGCAGGGCGAGCGGCCATCTGATGTGCCGCTCCCGGCAGGGATCGCCCCACAGCGCGGCTAATTCCCCGGCGAGGGGAACGAGGGGGTCGTTGCCCAGTTGCCGCCGGTACTCCTTGACCGCGGACCAGGTCCCCAGATACCCGGTCAGGTGCTCCAGGTCCCAGTTGATCTCCATGGCAAACTGCGGGGTAACGATCTCCGCGAAGGGAAAGGGGATGGTGGCATAGTGGTCATCCACGTAACGCCGTTCAGGGGGCCAGTAGGGGCCGATGATCTCGTGGTAGAAGCGTGAGACTACCCCGTTAGCCGGGCCGTCCACCTGGACCTCGCCGTAGGAGATCGCCGCGATGACCCCATCGGGTCGTCCTACCCGGCGCACCTCATGGTAGAAACGGTCGAAATCGAACCAGTGCAAGGCCTGGGCTGCGACGATCAGGTCCACGCTGTTCGCGTCAAGGCCCGAAGCCTCTGCCGGGGCCACACCATAGCGGACGCGCTCATGGGGCTGGGCCTGTTCGATCTGCTGCCGGCTGGGGTCGGTGGCGATGACCTGGTGATAGTAGGGGGCCAGCCCGATGGCGGCCTGCCCGTTGCCGCACCCGCAGTCCCAGGCCCTGTCGTGGGCCGTCGTGAGTCCGGCCAGCCATCGGAACAGATCCGGGGGGTAGCTGGGACGGTAGCGTGTGTAGTCTGCGGCCTGTTCGGAAAAATGATCCTTAAATCTGGGTGTATCGCTCATGGCCACCTCTCTTCCGTGCGTGCCAGCCCGGCATTGTTCTCGCCTTTAAGGCAAGCTCATCTGGCTTGATACCCGTACCGTAGCATTCGTCTGTCGATAATAAAAATATATAATTATTATTGTGAATATAAATAAAAATTATCATATGGCAGCCTGCGCGCCGCCGGCACCTATTCAACGCCGGCCTCCGCAAACCTATTGGGAAAATTGTCCGTGAACCGGTGGAGTACTGCAAGGAGGCCTGTGTCTGCGGGAATATGTCTTCGCAGTTTCCAAGAGGGCGCAACAGGGCCGTTCGTCTTCACTCCCTGCTGATCAAATCCTGATGTGCGGTGGAGCGGGGATATCCGCCTTTCTCAGGATGGTCGTGATCGGTGATGACGGCTTGGCACAGTCCCGTTCGGTCCGTGGCTGCACCCCGGCTTGGCGTTGGCGCTTGCCTGTGGCGCCTCAATCGGGCCTTTGTGGAGTTACTGCTGGAACAGGTCAGCAGTAACGGGGATACGGGGAAACATTTGTGGCAAGAACAGCAGAATCCAGATTTAGTGATCGTGGTAACCAAGTACGACAAGGATACAGCTTCCGTCGGCAATGACGTTGATGTTGTGCTGCCGGCAGAGATCTACCGCCAGGGGGCTCTCCGAGCCCGGCTGCATCCAGATGTTTTCAATGCCGTGCGCGATGGCCAGTGGCACGATCTGTTCGGTCACTGCAGGTGGTGTAATCATGGATATGCTCTTCACCTCCGGGGGGAGGTCGGCGACCCCGGCAACGCAGGGAGTTCCCTCGATCTCGCTCTCGTTGGGATTGACCGGGATAGCCCTGCTGCCATGCTGTTGGTAGCAGCGTAATACCTTGTTGCCATATTTGTGGCGGTTGGCTGAAGCCCCGATTACCCCGAAGGCCGGTGAGGCGAGAAAGCGTTCTATCTGCTGCGAAACCATAGAGTTCTCCTTTTCATGGTTGCGGTTGCGGCATCCGGCGTGTGGAGCACCGCCGTGGGAAACAGAGAGGAAGTATAGCCCATAAATTTTTTGTTGCCACCAGATTAAGTGAATTCGTGAACGAATCAATCACTTGCCAATCCTCTTTTTGTTTTCATCGCCCTGGGAAATATGTTACAACCTCACCAGCGCGGTCGGACGTATCTAGACACGATAAAGTCTGGAAACCTCAATAATCAGGGCGACGGAGAGCTGTCATGGATTTTTCCTTTTTGTACAGCACGAGGATCGAAAAGACCTACGATGATGACCAGGCACAGATACTGGAAACGTTCAAGAATCTCGCCAAGCAGGGGAAACTGGGTGTATCTCTGATCAACTATTACAAAGGCCTCCCCCTCAGCTACCCCGCTACGATCGAAGCCGTATCCAACGGTGCGCTTGAGCTGGATATTCATCCCCAACAGGCCGTTGCCATCGACAAATACCGCTATGCCTTCATCCGTTGTCCGGCGTTTCCCCATGTTGTCGGCGCCCACGTCCTCTATGTCAATGTCAGGAAGCAGGCAGCGACCTTGCGGAATTTCTTTTTTGCCGAGATACTCGCCGAGCGGCGCAGTACCATCCGCTTGGAGCTGGAACCGCCGACCGAGGCGGCTTTTCAGTTCGGGGGGGAATCGCTGCCCGGCACGCTGGTCAACCTCTCCATGCAAGGCGCGGCCATCTTGTCCGATAACTCTTCCCCGTCCGAGGAAGCCTTTGACACGACGCTGCAATTCAAACTTCCGAATATTATTCAGAATACCCTTGCCATTGTCAAGGCGCCGGCCCGCTATCTGGGCACAACGGAACTCGAAACATCGAAGGTATTCAGATTTTCCATGGCGCCCGACAAGGCCCTGGAACAGCAGATTTCACAATATATCTTCCAGCGGCAGGTGGAGATCATCCGTGAGTTGAAGGAGATGTCTGTCTGAGAGATGTCCGGTCGCCGCAGATGTCTCTCGATCTCCCTCCCCCGCACACCCCGTTGAATCTTCCGATGAATACCTTTCATCTCCCCGAATAACGCTTTCCTGGCTGTATTGGCCGGCATGGAACGTGACGATGTTCACGGGAAGGCCGCCGTTGGGGAAGGCCCTCAGGAGGCGCTGCCGACTCCCAGGCAGAGCGCCATATAGATGCGGGCGGCGTCCGTTACTTCGTCGAAGGCGACCTGCTCGTCAGGGGTGTGGGCGGTCTCCAGGGAGCCGGGACCGAGGATGAGCGGCCGTGATCCGGCCGCAAAGAAGAGGTTGCCGTCCGAGTGGGAGCGGAAGGCCTCCATGTTCAATGTCCGTCCCAGTCGTGGATAGATTTCCCGCAAGACATGCGCCAGATGACCGTCGGTGCCCAGGTTGTAGCCGCTGGAGGCGAAATCGAAGTTGACCTCCAGATCCAGGTCAGGGATGGAGCGGGCGGCGCTGGCGGTAATCCCGCGTATGGTCCGCTGGAGGCCGGCCGGGTCCATATCCGGGGGCAAGTGCAGGTCGATCCATGTCTCGCAGCGATCGGGTACAACGAAACCGGCCCGCGACGAATGCATCTCCCGAATGGAATAAACGATCTCCGACCTCTGGCGGTCGAACTGGGTGTCGTTTCCCAGGAGTAACAGCACGCGCAGCATCGATTCCACGGCGTTGTGTCCCAATTCGGGGAGTGATGAATGACTGCGGTGGCCGCGGGTGACAAAGCCCGCCTCCAGGTATCCGTAGTGGGCGAAGCAGGCCGCCAGTCCGGTCGGCTCGCCGATGATGACCCAAGGGGGGCGGTATCCCTCGAGAAATGCGGCACTGCCGTCGCCGTTTTCCTCCTCCCCCACCACCAAGAGCAGGCCGACAGGCGGTCGTTCCTCCGGCGGTAGCGCTTCGGACAATGCCAGCCAGGCCTCGATCATGGCGGCGCAGCCCCCCTTCATGTCGGCGCTGCCCAACCCCCGGATGACCCCTCCCTCCTCATGCGGTCCGAACTCCTCCAGGTCCCAGGCAGAAACCGTATCCACATGGCCAACCAGGTAGATTCGCGGCTCTCCGCTTCCCATGGTTACGCACAGGTTGTAGCGATCCTCCTCCACCTCCTGGCGTTCCACGGCAAAGCCGGCCCGGGTGAGGACATCTTCCAGGTAAAGCTGGATGTCCTCTTCCTTGCCTGAGGGTGAATAGATATCCAATAGCTCCAGGAGGTTTTTTCGCAGTCGGACGGGATTGATCGAGTCCCAGGCCTTTTCCACGCGGCCGCTCATGGCTTCTTCCCGTGCCTTTTCTTAGCCCTGCGGGCCATGTTAAGGGTCATGTACACGTGTTCCTGGATATCGCCGAATCCTTGTTTTTGGAAGAAGCGAACCGCCGGCTCGTTGTCGGCGGAGGTGTCGATGATGATCATCCGTACCCCTTGCTCCTTCATTCTGCGCTTGATCTCTTTGAACAGCCTGCTGCCCACCTGTCCTTTCTGAGTGTCCCTGCGGACCCCCAACCAGACCAGATAGCCGTATTTCCAGGGTGAGTTGTGTTTTTTGACCGTGGTTCCCAGGGCGAAACCGAGTATCCGCCCCTTTGTTTCGGCTACCAGGCAGAGTTCGGTATCCGAATTGAAGAGCGTGGTGATCTCGTACTCATCCCAGGTGCGGTACAGGCTCTGGGAATATTCAGCGGTAAAGACCTCCTCGCCGATATGGAATACCTCGGGAAAATCATCCACGGTCATTTCCCGGATACGGGGTGTTTCTTCACTGTTGAGAGGCGTTTCTGGCATGGGTAACCTCGTCGGGATTGAAGCGGCGTCACACTACGTACAAACGAGTATACCATCGACTGAAGTTGTATCACGCCGTAAAAGGGAGATTGGGGGATTTGCCCGGGAAAACGGGGGTTAATTTCCAGTTGGAAACGGCGTGGGGAAGCGTCTGATTCAGGGGCGTGTGGCGCTGATGTCGGTGATGTACACGGTCAACTCGCCTGACGGTCGGCGGATGATGACCTCGTCATCCAGCTTTTTGTGCAGCAAGGCCTTCCCGACGGGGGAGTCGATGCTGATGCGCCCCTCGCCAACATCGATCTCGTCCGGACCCACCAGTTGGTAGCAGCGCTTGCAGCCATCCTCGTCTTCGTAGGTCACCCAGCAGCCAAAGGAAACCGTCCCCGGATTGGCGGGTGGAGCGGCCACTCTGAGAACCTTGAGCCTGCCGCCCAGATGTTTCAGCTTGCGGTCGATTTCCCGCAACCGTTTCTTGCCGTAGATGTACTCGGCATTCTCGGAGCGATCCCCCTCCGCCGCTGCGTCCGACACGCCCTGGACAACCTTGGGGCGTTCCACGCGCCACAGATGGTGGTACTCTTCCTCAAGTTTTTTCAGGCCCATCGCAGTAATCAGGTTCGTCATACGGTTTCCGTTTGGTTCATGTCTGAACGCCAAGAGTGTCTCTCGGCCCGGCATGCAGGTTGTGGGGTTGGCGGTGCCAAGGTCTTTTCAGGCATTATGACAGGCGGTCGAGGGCATCCTTGACATTGGTGATGAGGTTCAACAGGCGGGGACCAATATCGTCTTCGAGCATGTGCCGCCGCAGTTGAAAGGCGGCTCCGGCGCAACTGAAGATGAGTATGCGGGAGCCATCCGAAGGGATCAGGGGGGCCGCGACGGCATGAACGTCCCGCTTCCAATCGCCCAGGGAGAGACAAAACCCTTTTTCGGCATAATCCTTCAGTGCCTGGTCGAATCCGGCCTTGATCCGTGGCCAGTCAACCCCCGAGCGTATCCGTACCTGTTCGAGGATGGAATCCCGTCCCGCTTCCGGCAGGGCGCAGAGCAGTGCCCTGCCCATGGAAGTGGTGGCAATGGGGATCTGGGAGCCGACATCCAGGGTAAGGGTGACGGTGGCGCTGCTGCGGTAGGCCTCGATGTAGAGCATGCTGAGACGATCCTGAACGCCGAGGGCAACCGAAGCCTGGGCGTATTCCGCCAGTTCCTGCATCAGGGGGCGGGCGATACGGCGCACATCCATGTTAACCAAGTAGGAGTAGCCCAGGGCGAGAACGGCCGAGTCGAGGTGATATTTGGCGAATTTCTCCGAGTAGCTGAGATAGCCGAGTCGGGTCAGGGTGTGGGTCAGGCGGGATATGGTCGGTTTCGGCAATCCGGTGCGCGCGGCGATCTCTTGATTGCCGAGAAAACGGTCACCCGGCTTGAAGCAGCGCAGCACCTCGAGCCCGCGCTCAAGGGCGCGAACCGACTGACGGTCGCCTGCCGTGCCCTGTTCGCTTTTGTCCTTTTCCATCGTGTAACCCCGGCTATTTCATTCTGCGGAACAGAAATCAGATTTGCACAAACATTGTGAGAAGTCAAACTGTATTTATTATAAAATATAGTTTTGCAGTGCGAAATAAAACTGTGTGATCGATGTTGCCCACGACGATTGATTAACCTGAAATGGTCCTGTATAAATGACTTTTATATAGCTGAACCGTAAAAACGATGTCTTGAAAAAATCTGTTTACACGAGGCGTGTTTTTTAGTACAAATATTTTGCAAAGAGAAATTATATTTCGCTATGCGAAATTAATCAGCCAAAGGAGCAGGCAATGGGTTCAATGAAGGAGCATCCGCGTTACAATGTGGTAAGCCTGCGGATCAGCGATGAAGAGCGGGAAGCGCTTGACGACTTCGTTGTGCTGACAAAGCGGAGCGTATCGCAGTTGATGCGCGAGGCAATGGAGCTCTTGTTGACCAAAATGGAGCGGTGTGAACGGTCCTGACAGATTGAAGAAGACGCGCAGCAGCCCCGTGCACGTTGCGTATATAAACTATGGAAGCGGAGAAGACACGATGCGCAAGGAAAGGCGCCTGCTGACGGTGCAGGCAGCGGAAAAGACAGTGGAACTTCTGGAGATTCTGGTCGGGGGCAGCGAGCGGCTCACGATCGGGAGGTTGGCCGCAAAGTTGGGCATGGATCGCAATAATGCGCTTTTGCTGCTTGTTACCCTGGAAAGCCGGGGGATGGTGCGCTGGGACGAACAGGCAAAGGTATACCGGCCCGGACAGAAATCGGCGGAATTGGCGCGGCAAGTACTCGGCCTGTTTGGTCTTCCGCTTGCAGAGCAGAAGACCGCGGTCTCATCACGATCGTTGCCGGCGCGGCCGGTGACGACGCGGAAACTGAGGTCGGACAGGCGGTTTGAAGTGGGGGGGCTTGTCGCAGGCGCATCCTGAGAACACCTCGTGTGAGAGAGGGGGCCGCGCCGGTTGACTTTATCGCCGGAAGAGGTATGCTCGCCGAAAATCATTCGAGGCGAGGCTGCCATGAAACTCATCTATGACCATTTGAAGGGGAAGTTCTTTGCCGGGCTGTTCGTGGTAATCCCGGTCGGGATCACGATCTTTATCCTCAAATTCCTGTTCAACTTTGCCGACGGCATCCTCGGCAGCTATCTGGACAGCCTGTTCAGTCTCGTCAGCCATCGCGAGACCCACTTTCCGGGTCTGGGCATGATTACGGGTGCGGTCGTCGTCTACCTGGCCGGCATCCTCGCCACCAATGTGCTGGGAAAACAGTTGTTCCGCTGGGGAGACGAACTGCTGACCCGCATACCGCTGGTCAAGTCGATCTACAGTTCCAGCAAGCAGTTGACCCAGGTCTTTCGCGAGGGGAAGACCTCTTACCGGCGGGCGGTCTTCGTGGAGTGGCCGAGGCCGGGGGTGCGGGCGGTTGGGTTCGTAACGGCCGAGGTGGAGCGTGAAGGCCAGCGGCTGGTGGTGGTGTATGTGCCTACCATGCCCAACCCCACCTCCGGCTTTGCCCTTTTCTTCCGTGCGGACGAAGTCTTCGAGAGCGGCATGAGCGTGGAGGAGGCGGTGAAGTTCGTGGTCTCTGGCGGGGTGGTGGCGCTCTGACGCATCAGGTTCACGCCATCTTGGTCGGCCATCAATCGCACACCCCTCGGCGTAGCTCTGGCGGCTACGCTGCTGCGTTACTGCTCCATCCGTCCAGCCAAATCTGACGCAAGTCCGGGCGCGCTTATGCGGCCGTCGTCTGCGGCGAAGCTTCTAAACTTCCCCGTGCACCTTGTGCAGGTAGTATTCGTAATTCCCCTCGTAGATTCGCATCTCGCCGTGGTCAATCTCGAACACCCGATCCACCAGTTGGCGCAGGAAGTGACGGTCATGGCTGACCAGCACTACCGTGCCGGCAAAGTTTTGCAAGGCATCCAGGAGGATCTCCCGCGAACGGATATCCAGGTGGTTGGTCGGCTCGTCCAGTATCAGCAGATTTACCGGCCTCGCCAGGAGCGTGGCAAGTACCACCCGGCTCTTTTCGCCGCCGGACAGGTTTTCGATCCGCTTGTCAACGCTATCTCCCTGGAACAGGAAGGCTCCCAGCAGGTTGCGGACCACGCCGATGTTGGCCAGAGGCATGGCCTCCTGCACGGTCTCGAAGACGGTTTTTCGCGGGTCAAGGACCTCCATGGCGTGCTGGCTGAAGTACCCCAACTCCACGTTGGCGCCCAGTACGGCGCAGCCCGAGGTCGCATCGGCCTGTCCGGCCAGAACCTTGAGCAGGGTGGACTTGCCGGCCCCGTTGACCCCAACCACGGCAACCTTGTTCTGGCGCCGGATGACGCCGGAGATACCGCTGAAGACCGGATGTTCCCGGCCATCGGGCAGGTGCCAGCTCTTGGCCAGGCCGTCCATCACAACCACGTCGTCGCCGCTCCTGGGGGGGGCGCTGAACTCGAAGCGCACCACCCGCTCCTCGGCCGGAATCTCGATGCGTTCGATCTTCTCCAGCTTCTTCACCCGCGACTGGACCTGTGCCGCATGGGAGGCCCGCGCGGCAAAGCGGGCGATGAACTCCTCCTCCTTGGCCAGCATCTCCTGTTGGCGTTTATGGCTTGACAGCAACTGCTCGCGGCGGACAGCCCGTTCCCGCTCGTAAAAGTCGTAGTTGCCGCCGTAGGTGGTGACGGTTTTGTCAGCCACCTCGACGATGCGGGTGACGATGCGGTTCATGAACGCGCGGTCGTGGCTGGTCATGAGCAGCGCTCCATCGAACTCGCCCGCCAGCCACTCCTCCAGCCAGATGATCGATTCCACGTCCAGGTGGTTGGTCGGCTCGTCCAGAAGCAGCACGTCCGGCTTGAGGGTCAGGATGCGGGCCAGGGCGATTCTCATCTTCCAGCCGCCGCTGAACGACTCCACCGGGTGGTGGAAACGGTCCGGACCGATGCCCAAGCCGGTCAGCACGGTCTGGGCACGTGTATCCAGGTCGTAACCGCCCCGATGCTCGAACTCCTCCTGGGCTGTCCCGTAGCGTTCCAGCAGGGCCGCCATCCCATCGTCGGAAAGGGGCTCGCACATGGCCGCCTCCATCTCCTTCAACTCGCCAGCCAGGCGCATGGTTTCGGCCGAGCCTGCCATGACCTCATCCAGGGCCGAACGTCCCGCCATGTCCCCCACATCCTGGGAAAAATAGCCGATGGTGGTCTTCTTGGCGCAGGTGATCTCGCCGCCGTCCACCTCCTCCTCGCCGACTATGATACGGAAGATGCTGGTCTTGCCGGCCCCGTTGGGGCCCACCAGGCCGCTACGCGTACCGGGAAGGATCTGGAAGCTGGCCTCGCGGAAGAGCAGTTGCGAACCATGCTGCTTGGTGATGTTGGAAAGGTGAATCATGAACAGATAACTCCCCTGCTGGAATCGAAAGCTGAACCTGATACCACGGCTTTGGCCGTGTGGCAACAAAAAACCCGCTTGCGCGGGCCAGGCCTCTATTGTCGACAATGCACCATCCAGCGGCTGTCGGACCTGCCTCAATGGGGCAGAAGAGATGCTTCCGCACGAGGTAGATCCTCCTCGGCCACCAGTATCTGGAGCGGACTGATGCCACGTACTTTTTCCTCCCGCATGAAGAATTCGATCCCATCCTTTTTTAATATCCGCACCACCCGGTTCAGATCGTTCGCATCGATCGGGTCATAGAAGCTCACCATGACGCCACCCCCTCTCATTTGGTCTCTTTGTAATTTCATTATACAATGATCCACCCCGGTTATGGCAAGCGCCCGGCTTGAAAGGAGGCGGCATTCTGCTACAGTTTTTGACGACGATCACTGCAAAGGAGTGAGGTGGCCATGGACGTGTACAGGGTAACAATCGGCCTGTTCGTCGGTGCTTTGGTGTCGGGCGCCATTGCCTGGGCAGCGAAGGATGTGCCGATCAGGGTCTGGTCGGTGGCAAAGGGAGGATACATCATGTCGGAAAAGGTGGTCAGAAGCGATGCGGAGTGGCGAAAATCGCTCACGCCGGAACAGTACCACGTAACACGCCAGAAGGGGACGGAACGGGCCTATGCCAACGAGTACTGGAACAGCCACGAAAAGGGTGTGTACCAGTGCGTCTGCTGCGGGCTCGACCTGTTTACGTCGGACGCAAAGTACGACTCCAGGACCGGCTGGCCGAGCTTTACCGCCCCGGTCGCCCCTGAGAATATCCGTACGGTGAAGGACCGTTCGTTCTTCATGGAGCGGACCGAGGTGCGCTGCGCCCGTTGCGACGCCCACCTGGGACATGTCTTCGACGACGGCCCGCCCCCGACTGGCCTGCGCTACTGCATGAACTCGACCGCGCTCAGGTTTGTCAAGGCCAAGTAACGCATACGGCAGCTCCTTGCCGAAAATACGCCAAAAAGCCTGCAATCGCGGGCTTTTTGCTTGATGGGGGCAGATGGTGCGGCTTTCAGGTTGCCAGTACGGGAGATTGTGGGTAAAGTCAGGCAACAGGAGCGTCCATGAACATGCAGGCAGAAACCATCCGCCCGGGCCGCTACCGGCACTATAAGGGAAACGAATACCAGGTGATCGGCATTGCCCGGCACAGTGAGACCGAGGAGCAGATGGTGGTCTATCGCCAGTTGTACGGCGACCGTTCCCTGTGGGTCCGGCCGCTGGTCATGTTCCTGGAGGAGGTGTTGGTGGATGGGCGGCAGGTGCCGAGATTTGAGTGGGTTGGGGAAATTTGAAAGTTGAACTTGCAAATTTCCCCGCAGGCAACCCACGGAACCGTCTCACCATTTTTACGAAAGAGAATTTGACACTTCCCCAGGAGTTTTCACATGAACAACGCCACGTGCACATCACTCGACAAGGCCCTGGCCAAGGTATGCGAACTCTGTCCGGTCTGTCTCCATGCCCGCCACCATCAGCAAGGGATCGTGTTCAACTTCGTTAAAGGTATCGAAACGGACATCTGCCCGTTTTGCAAGGCCTATGAACGGGTTCACGGCCAAAGAGCCCACGAAAAGAGGAGTACGTCATGCCGATCGTCACCGTAGTAGCAAAATTGGTTGCCAGGGAAGATGCCGTTGAAACGGTCAGGGCCGAGCTTTTGAAACTTATCGAGCAACCCGGCGGGAAACCGGGTGCATCGACTATCGGTTGCATCAGGACATGACCGATCCGCGGGTGTTTGTCTTCTACGAGAACTGGGAGAGCATGGCGTGCCTGGAGCGGCACACGGCCACCCCGCATTACACGAGCTATGTCGCCGCCGTTGCGGAGGCAATCGAGGAGAAAACCGTGCACAAGATGACGCGGATCGCATAGGGAACCGGCCATGGCAAAGGGATACGAGGCACACAAGGAGCGGCAGGAGGAAATAGGCGCGCTGGGGAAGGCCGTGGGCAAGCGGGCCGGCTTTGCCTGTGAATGGTGCGAGGGAAAGGATGACCTCCGGGTGTGGGATTACCAGCCCAACGAAACGCCGTGCATGGAGACCCTGGCGCTGTTGTGCCGGCAATGCCGGGAGTGGGCCGAGGGAAGAGAGGCGACGGCGGACGAGGTGCGGTCGATCCGCAATGCCCTGTGGAGCGATGTGCCGGCGGTTGCCGAAGGGGCGGCGCGGGTGCTGGCGCGGTGCGGGGAGGCGTGGGCGCGGGAGGCGATTGAAGAAAGTTTTATCGACGATGCCGTGAAAGCGGTGCTCTTGAAATAGACAAAACCAACTGGAAAGAAGATATATCGTGGCACTCATCTCCCTGCGCAACATCACCCTGGCCTTCGGCGGGCCGCCCATCTTCGACGGCATCAATCTGCAGATCGAGCCGGGCGACCGGCTCTGTCTTCTGGGTCGCAACGGCACCGGCAAATCCACCCTGCTCAAGCTGATCGATGGGGAATTTCCGCCCGAAGGGGGCGAGATCGTCCGCCAGCAGGGCCTGCGGGTGGCCCTGGTCTCCCAGGAGGTCCCCCAGGGGGTGGGTGGGAGCGTGTTCGACGTGGTGGCCTCCGGCATGGGCAATGCCGCCAGCCTGCTGGCCGAGTACCATCATGTGGCGCATCGGTTGGCGTTGGAGGGTGGTGAGGAACTACTTGCCAAACTGGAAGAGTTGCAGCACAAACTGGAGGAGAGCGGCGGCTGGAGCCTGCACCAGGAGGTAGAGCGGCTGCTCAAGCGCCTGAGCCTGGATGCGGAGGAGGAGTTCGGGGCGCTCTCGGGCGGCACCAAGCGCCGGGTGCTTCTGGCCAAGGCCCTGGTTGCCGATCCGGATATCCTCATGCTGGACGAGCCGACCAACCACCTGGATATCGATACCATCTGCTGGCTGGAGGAGTTCCTGCTCAAGAACGTCAAGACCGTGCTGTTCGTGACCCACGACCGGGCCTTTGCCCGGCGGCTCTCCAACCGCATCGCCGAACTTGACCGGGGGAGGATCTACGCCTTCAACTGCGGCTATGACCAGTTCGTGGAGCGGCGTGAGGCGCTTCTGGAGGCGGAAATTACCCGTCAGGCCCTGTTCGACAAGAAGCTGGCCCAGGAGGAG
>DAIERH010000239.1 GCA_027346925.1 Geobacter sp. | reverse complement strand
ATCGGTTATGAGCAATTCCGGGGTCTGCTCGCTATTGTACACCTTACGCGATACCCTCTCGACCTGCGGTTTCAGATAGTCGAACAGAGCACCTATCTCCACATTGCCGCCACTGTTTTCCTCCAGCTTCTCCTTAATGCCTTTGAGCAGAAAATAGGTGAATATGCCGTGGCCTTTATCCTGGTAGGTCGAGCTGATCTGGTCATCGGCCGATGCCGTCATGACAACCGTTTTCTGAATGGCGGCCTTCTCGGCCCGCACAAGCGCCCTTGACCCTGGGGCGGCCACTGATTTGCCGCCGGCACCGGAAAAACAGGAATCCAGCGCTACGATTATCTGCCTGGCCGGAATCCTGTTCAAGGTGCTGTACAACTGCTTAAGTGAATAGCCGGTGTCAGCGATAAAGGTCGGGTCGCCGTCGTATGGGACCAGATAGGCGTCGCCGTTTTTGGGGTTTGGCGCACCATGCCCCGAATAATAGACAAAGAGGGTGCTGTCCCTGTCGATGTTGTTCCGGAGCCAACTCCCCATGTATTTCTCGATATCGCTTTTGGTAGCATGATCATTGATGAGGGTGACGACATTTTCCTCGGGATAGCCGAGAACCTTTGTCAGGTAGTTCGTAACGATCCTTGCATCGCTGGCGGCGAAGTCGGCTTTGGGCAGTTTCTGCCGATACGATTCTATGCCGATCACGATGGCGTAGGCGTTATGGCTTGGCTTGACATGTACGTGGGGCAGAACGTCGATATCGGAAACGATCGCCGCAGGCTCATCGCGGTCCTGATTCCTCCCGTTTCCACTGGCGCTCAGCGGGGATGCGGGTACCGCGGCCACGAGCGTCGGCGCGACCTTTGCGGCAAAGGCCTTTAGTTCGGCGCTGCCGGAAAGGGCAGTCGTCAGACCCTGCAACGCCGTTGCCGCCGACGAGCTCCACCGCAGCGTGAAGGCCGGATAGGGGACCATGCCGCTCCCCTCCCCCTTGGCAACCGCGATCGGCTCCTTGTCGAGCCCGCGGAAATCGATGGTCAGATCGAGCGAGGTGGTGGTGAAGGAGACACTGCCGATCTTGGCGTACATGTCCACGATGGCGACGAGCTGCGCATTGGCGGCCCGTGCCTCATCGAAGCTCTTCACGGCAACCACCCTGCCGAACATCCCCTCCAGCAGGTCCCGGATCGAATGCAGCAGCGCCGCGTCGTCGGGGTCCGCCTGTCCGCTGGAAAACATCCTAGACGCCGATTCCTTGAACGCGGCAATGTACTTGAGGCTGTTGCGCGTGTTCTCCGAGTAGATCACCGCCAGGTTCATCTTCTTCAGGTCGGAGTTCTGCGGCATCGCCTCCAAGGCGCTGAGGGCGTCTACCCGCGCCGGGACCGAGGGCATGCAGCCCGCCAGAAGGAACACGACAAGCGGCACCACCGAGAGTGCGGCCAGGCGCCGGACGAGGCGCCGAACACAACTTCCTGCGGAAAAAACATGGAAAACCATCATTCGATACCTTTCGTTATCATGGGCATACCCATTCTACGCGATCTTGCGGGGAAAGCGATTCCCGTGCGCGGTTTAGGCCCTGAACTTGTTCTCCGTCCCCCCCACCAGGCGTTTGATGTTCTCGTGATGCTTGACGATCACGATCACCGCGACAAACGCCGTCACCAGCAACACCGCCCGGCTGCACCCCAGAAGGAACACCGCCGGAGGCATGGCCGCAGCCGCCACCATGGAGCCGAGGGATATGTAGCGCCACTTGAAGACCAGCGCCAGGAACACCCCCAGGGCAATGGCCACGGCCCACGGTGACAGCGCCAGAAACACCCCCAGGGCGGTGGCGACCCCCTTGCCCCCCTTGAACCGCAGAAAGATCGAAAAGACATGGCCGCAGAAGGCCGCCAGCCCCACCCAGGCGGCAAGATCGGCGGGCAAGGCCGACAACTTCACCAACAACACCGGGATGAATCCCTTCAGACAGTCGCATACCAGGGTCAGCACCCCCACCTTGCGCCCCACGGTGCGATAGAGGTTGGTGGCGCCGATATTGCCGCTCCCCTCCCGACGCACGTCAATGCCGTAGGCCTTGCCCAAAAGCAGCCCCGACGGTATCGAGCCCAGCAGATAGGCAACCCCGCAGGCCACTATCACTATCACTGTCATATCCGGCGTTCCCGTCATGGCTGCGCTACTTGGCCATCTTCTTTTTCGCGTCCTTGATGAATGGACTGGCGGGAAAGTCGCGCATGAGCCGTTCAAACACCTCATTCGCCTTGGACTTCTGCCCCGCCTCCTGGTAGGCCCATCCCAGGTTGTAGAGCAGTTCGTCCCGGCGCGTCGAATCGGGAAAGGTTTTCAGCGCCTGTTCGAAACGGGCGATTGCCGCGGGGTACTTGTCGGTCCTGCGATAAAACGTACCCACGTAGATCTCGTACTGCACCTGCTTGTCACGGCAGTCGCGGATCTTTTCCGCCACCTCTTTCGCGTACTCGCCGCGGGGATACTGGCTGAGATACGATTCAAAGATGGAGAGGGCGTTCTTGACCGGCGTCTGGTCGGTATCGATCCGGTTGATCTCGTCGTAGTAGCTTAAACCCTGGCGATAAAGGGCATACTCGGACTGTTTATGGGAGGGGTGGAGCTTGCGGAAGTCCTCGTAGGCAGCGGCGGCCTCGATGTAATCCTTGTTGAGGAAATAGGCATCGGCGATGCCGAGCTCGGCCCGGGTCGACAATTCAGGGGATTTGTAGCTCTCCTTGACCTTCTTCCAGTAGGCAATGGCGTCCTCGTACCTCCCCTTCCGGAAGGCCTCTTCAGCATCCTTGTAATTGGCTTCGGGCGATTTACTCGGCACTATGGAGGCACACCCCTGCAGCAGGGCGACCGACAACATGACCATGAATACGGCTCTGGCGAAAATCTTCATGATTCCTCTCGTCCTTTTATGATGCTTTTGTATTCGTTCACAGAATGCCCTCTCCGCGCTCGTCGGCCAACAAGCGGGCAATGGTGTCATGGTTCAGCCAGAGGGTCGGACCGGCAGGGTCCCAGGATGCATGAACCATTAACCTGCCGGTTGCCAGAAACACGATGCGGGACAACTCGGCACAGACCAACTGCCTCTGATCCAGGTGCATTCCCATCAACTCCGCGGATCTGGACAGCATCAGCTCGGCCTGCTCGCGGGTATTGTGCTGCGGCCAGCCGGCAAAGTCAAGGATATCGGCCAGGATCGGCGACGCCAGGTAGTCATCGGCCCGTGCCAGCAGATGTGCCAGGCTTTCGCCCTCCTTCAACATCCCCTGGCAGCGCTCGAACACGGTGGCCGCCGCATCGCCCGTTTCTTTCCGGATGGCGCTCAACAGCGGATACAGCGATATCTCCACCCCCAGAAAGAGCGCGCTGGAATTTGTCTGGATCTCGGGACAGTTGAAAACGGTAGCCCTGATCCCGTTGTTGACCGCCTCGCCGGCAATGTCCTCAAGCCTGATCTTGGCCCACCCCTGCACATAGGGGACATAGGACTGCCAGCGGTATTCCCCCCCCACCAGCACGGCGGTGCCGTGATACCCGTAGGCGGTGTAGGCGACCCGTCCACCGGCGGATGATACGCGTCCCCGCAACCCGGCCGTCTCTTCCAGCAGGTAGCGAAAGGTGTCGGCGGTGACCTCGTTGAAGCTGGCGTCACACAGGCG
>DAIERH010000238.1 GCA_027346925.1 Geobacter sp. | reverse complement strand
CCTACATGATCCCCGCCAGCCGCCCGACCTCCTGCCAGATGGCGTCGCGCCCCTCCCTGGAGAGGGCCGAAAAGGGAAACAACATCCCCTTGTCGCGCTGGATGGCGGCGGCAATCAGGTCCCTCTGTCTGGCCCGCTCGCTTTTCGAGAGCTTGTCGCACTTGGTCAGGACAATGATCGGCGGAATGTCATAGGATTCCAGCCAGGAGAGCATCTGCAGGTCGCCGTCGGACGGGATCCTGCGGATATCCAGGATCAGCACCACCGCCCGCAGGTTGTCCCGTTTTGCCAGGTAGGTTTCGATCATCGGCCCCCATTGTTTGCGCAGCTCGGGCGGCGCCTTGGCATAGCCGTAGCCGGGCAGGTCCACCAGCACCAGTCGTCCGTTGACATCGAAGAAATTGATCAGCTGGGTCCGGCCGGGTGTGGAACTGGTCCGCACCAGGTTTTTCCGGTTGACCAGTACATTGACCAGCGATGACTTGCCAACGTTGGAACGACCCACGAAGGCCACCTCGGGCAGTTCCGAGACAGGATAGTCCCTGGCCTTTGCCGCGCTTTTTATGAAAACCGCCTGATGCACATCCATGTGACCGATCTCCTCGCCAACGCACACTATAGTACGCTGCATTGCGCCGGTTCAAGGCTTATTTGCGGCGCCCTGTTTTAATGCGATTTCCTGAATTTGGTTTTGGCGTTCGTCACTATTTTGTGATATATAAAATACCGTTCCGTTTGTGTCCCTCCAACATGATTCCGACAGGTCACGATGACGGCATCCACAGTGGACATAGCGCTGTTTGCGGCAAAGTTGGCGATGGTCTTCTTCGTCATCCTGACCTTGGCCGCCTACCTGGTGTTTGCCGAACGGAGAGTCCTGGCCTGGATCCAGGACCGCAAGGGTCCCAACCGCGTCGGCCCCTTCGGCCTGCTTCAACCCCTGGCCGACCTGATCAAGCTCCTGACCAAAGAGGATTTCATCCCGACCGTGGCAGACAAGTGGCTGTTCTACCTGGCCCCGGCCATGGCAGCCATCCCCGCCATCCTGACCTTCAGCGTGATCCCGTTCGGAAAACCCGTGGCCATTGCCGGACACCAGGTCCCGCTTCTGATCGCCGACCTGAACGTGGGGCTCCTGTTTTTCCTGGCGCTCTCCTCCATTGCCGTCTACGGCGTGGCCCTCGGCGGCTGGGCCTCCAACTCCAAGTATTCCCTTCTGGGCGGCATCCGCGGCCTGGCCCAGTTGATCTCCTACGAGCTTTCCATGGGGCTCTCCCTGGTTCCGGTGGTCATGCTGGCCCACTCATTCAGCCTGACCGACATCGTCGTTGCCCAGGCCCGCCTGCCGTTCATCGTCTACCAGCCGCTGGCCTTCATCATCTTCCTGGTCAGCATCACGGCCGAATGCAAGCGCATCCCCTTCGATATCCCCGAGGCAGAGGGGGAACTGGTGGCCGGTTTTCACACCGAATACTCCGGCATGCGCTTCGGCCTGTTCTTTGTCGGGGAATACATCAACATCATCGTGCTGGGCGGGCTGGCAACGACCTTCTTCCTGGGGGGGTGGCACGGCCCTCTCCTGCCGCCGGTGGTCTGTTTCAGCCTCAAAACCCTGGCGGTTGCCTTCTTTTTCATCTGGATGCGCGGGACCCTGCCCCGGCTGCGCTATGACCAGCTGATGCACCTGGGGTGGAAGCTGCTGACGCCGCTGGCGCTCGTGAACATCCTGGTCACCGGCTGGTTTCTTCAAATAGTTGCCTGATTCGGACACCGTTGTCCCACACCACATAACCACTTAAAGGAGGAGTCGAACATGGAAAACGTGAACGCCAAAGACCGCCACGGACATACCCCTCTGATCAATGCATCCAGGGAGGGGCAAAAGGACTTTGTTCAGGACCTGCTGCGGCGGGGGGCCGACATCACCGCAAGCAGCGACAAGGGCAAGACCCCCCTCCATTATGCCGCGGCCAACGGCCACACCGACATCGTCAGGATGCTGCTGGAGAAGGGGGCCGAGGTGGATGCCCGCGACCGCGAGGGGCATACGCCGCTGATGCTGGCGGCCATCTACGGCTGCAACCAGACCGTCCAGGCCCTGTTGGACGGCGGCGCCAACCCCGGTCTGAAAACACCCACCGGCAATACGGCCTGCCTCTATGCCGAGAACAACGAACATCCCCTGGCATCCGCCCTGCTCAAAAAGGCCGAACGTGCCAAACACGGGAATGCCTGATATACTTAAGCCGCTCAATGAACATGGAGGCGCCCCGTCAGGGGCGTCTTGGTTTTGACGGGAAATGAACGCATGTCCGTAATCGACGACATAAGGGCCATCGCCGCCGGCTTTGGCGTGACCCTGCGCCACATGCTAGCCCGGCCGGTCACGATCCAGTACCCCGAGCAGAAGCGTGTCCCCTATCCCCGCTTCCGGGCGCGCATCGTGCTGACCCGCGACCCGGATGGCGGAGAGCGCTGCGTGGCCTGTTACCTCTGTTCGGCGGCCTGCCCGGTGGACTGCATCTCCATGCAGGCCGCCGAAGGGGCGGACGGCCGGCGCTACGCCGAATGGTTCCGCATCAACTTTTCCCGCTGCATCTTCTGCGGCCTGTGCGCCGAGGCCTGCCCGACCCTGGCCATCCAGATGACGCCCGACTACGAGATATGCAAGCGCGACATCATGGACCTGGTGTACGAGAAGGAGGATCTCTTGATCGACGGCTGCGGCAAGGACAGCTCCTACAATTTCTACCGCCACGCCGGCATCGACGTGACCCAGCCGCGAGGGGAGGGGCTGGAGGAAACGCCGCCGGTGGATGTGCGCAGCTTGATGCCATGATGGAACAGACCATCTTCTACATACTGGCCGGTGCTGCCGTGATCGGCACGATCCTGGCCATTACTGAAAGTCACCCGGTGCATGCCATCCTGTATCTGGTCACCTCCCTGTTCTCCGTGGCGGCGATCTTCTACCTGCTGGCGGCGCCGCTGGTGGCGGCCTTCGAGGTGATCCTCTACGCCGGCGCCATCATGGTGCTGTTCCTGTTCGTAATCATGATGCTCGACCTGGGGCACCCGGAGCAGGGGCTTGCGCCCCACTGGCGGGAATGGCTGCCGGCACTGCTGCTGTCGGGCGTCAGCGCCGCGTGCCTGGTGGCGGCCATTGTCGCCCGCCACGGTACTGGTGCCCCCCTTGCCGTCCAAACCCTGACGATCCGGGAGGTGGCCACACGTCTGTTCCGGGAGCATGGCCTGGCGGTGGAACTGGTGTCGCTGCAACTGCTGTTCGCCCTGGTGGGGGCGCTGTATCTGGGGCGGCAAAATGCCCCCTCACCCGGTCTTCGGCCACCCTCTCCCCAAGGGAAAGGGGCTGGGGGTGAGGGGGAACCGTCATGATCGTCCCCCTGGAACATATCCTGATCCTGGCCGGCCTGCTCTTCTTCCTGGGCATGGGGGGGCTTCTGGCCTGGCGGGCCAACCTGATCATGATGCTGGTCTGCATCGAGGTCATGCTCAATGCCGTCATGCTGGTGTTCGTGGCGGGGTCGGCCCGCTGGGGCAACGCGGACGGCCAGTTGTTCGCCATCTTCATCATGGCGCTTACCTCGGCCGAGGTTTCGCTTGCCCTGGCCATGGTGGTCTACCTGCATCGCCGCAAGCGGACGGTGGACACGGACGTATTCAGCGAGATGAAGGGATAACATGAACCCCTACCTCGCCCTCATACTCCTCTTACCCCTTT
>DAIERH010000237.1 GCA_027346925.1 Geobacter sp. | reverse complement strand
ACGATTGATCCGGACCGTCTCCGGTTTGTGTTGCCTAGAATAAAACGTTTCGAGGGGTGTAATATGAAGAATCTGATGATGCTTTTCCTTGCCGTGCTCTTTGCCATGCTGGTGTGCGGTGCCGCCTCCGCCCACGAGGAGGGGGGCGAGATTCCGGCAAAGGTGACCAAGGCGCACTGGGCCTGCCGGGATATCTCGGAATTGGCGGCGAAGTACGGCGCCCAGGGGAAACTTCCCGAGAAGGAACTCCTGGAGAAAAAGGATCTGGCGGAGTCTCTCCTGGCGGTCATGGAAAAGGTGCTGGCAAAGTGCCAGCTCGAAGGGCGTGAGTCGGTCCCCCAGGAGGACCTTGACCGCCTTGCCGCCCTCCACGAAGCCTTGAAGGTTGAACTCGCCCAATACGAGGCATATCAGACCCGGCGTGAGTCGATCGAGCAGATGCTCGCCAAGCCGGAGGTGCCGGCGTTCGAGTACAAGGTTGGCGTAAACGGCTTCCTGCGCGGCGAGGGGGTCGGCAATTTCAGGCTGACCGATTTCAGTTTTGCTGCCGGACATGACGAGGGGCGCTTCCTCTACCGGGTAAAACCTTACGCCTACTGGCACCCGACCGACTGGCTCGATATTCATGCGGAGGGGCAGGGGTACGGTTTTACCGGCGGCAGCCACCAGGAGTACAACAAGTTCTCCCTCTACCAGGGATTTATCGAGGCCAGAATACCCGGCAGCGATCTGCTCGCCCTGAAGGGGGGTCGCCAGGAGTTCAATTACGGCAGCGCCTTCATTCTCGGCCCCGATTCGTTCTATGACGGCCTATCCTTCGACGCGGCGCGGCTCCGGGTGAAGCCGGTCGAGCCGCTCACCGTCGATCTTCTGGCGGGCGCCTACGCCACCCCGTTCTCCGGCGGGGTCGCGGGAAACCTGGCGGGCGCTTACACCACCTACGCCTTTTCCGAGGGGAACGCGGTCGAGGCCTACAGCTTCCTGGATTCGGGCTCTATCGACCATCACGCGGGGGAATACCTCGCCATCTGGGGGCTCAGGGGTACGGCCAAACTCGGCCCGGTTTCACTGGAGTTCGAGCCGGTCTACGAGTCGGGTCAGGCCTTCAACACCGCACGCAACGCCAATGACGGGATCGACGCCTTCGGCGGTCATCTGGACGCCACCGTAGAGTCGGTCCTGGCAGGCTACAACAACAAGCTCTTCTTCAGCTACGCCTACGGCTCGGGGAGCAGCAACGCGGCGAACGGCGTCTCGGCCGCCCGGGAATTCCGCACCCCCGACAACAACACTTCGCTGATCGGAGACATGCATGTCTTTGGCGATCTGTCGGGGGTGACCGTGAATGGCCATCATGCCAGTGGCCTGCAGATCTACACCTTGGGCTGGGGGGTCGATGCCACCAAGGAGATCAATTTCTCCGCCACCGGCCGCTATTTCCTCGCCAACGACGTGGAGGCCGGCTTCAGCAAAAACCTCGGCCTGGAGACCGACTTTACCCTGACCTACGCCATGAACGACAACCTCTCTGTCATCGCCGGTTACGACCGGTTCTTCACCGGCGGCTTCTTCCGGGGCGCTTCCGGGAGCGGCAAGGATATCGACTACGGCTACCTGATGGTGCAGTTCAACCTCTCCAAAAGCAAGCCCAAGATGAAGCCGGTAAAGGGGTAATCGGGCGGAGAATGGATCATCTGGAATGCAGCCATACCCTGGCTGCCATCTGCCGCAGGGACGAGAATATCAATCGGGTACGGTGAATGCCCCCTGTTTCTGCACCGGCAAGGCGCAGAAACAGGGGGATAAGGGAAGTGCTCACAGCATGGGGTGGGGAGTGGCGTCGGTGCTGGGCGGCAGGATCGGATAGACGATTCTGGGCTGCCTGCCGGTCAGGCTGTCCAGAAAGGCCGTGATGACGTTGGTCTCGTTGCCGCTGAGCTGGATGCCGAACTGGGCCGAACCCATGATGGCCACGGCCTCCTTCAGGCTCCATACTGCTCCGGAGTGGAAATAGGGACCGGTGATGGCCACGTTGCGCAATGAAGGGGCCCTGAAAACGTACTCGTCTCCGGAGGTTTTGGTGACGCTAAAACGTCCCTTGTCGCCCCGCGGCATGATGTTTTCGGCCGGCTTGGCGACTACGCCGAAGGGATAGTAGCCGGAGCCGCCAAGGTTGAGTCCCCCATGACAGCCGGCACACCCCTTGTCGATGAAGAGCTTGAGCCCGTCGGCCTCCCTGGCGGACAGCGCCTTGCGGTTTCCCTTGAGATAGCGGTCGAATCGGGAGTCCGGGGTGATAAGCGTTGCCTCGAAGACCTCGATGGCCTTGGCCATGTTGTCGAAGCTGACCGGATTCTTGTCGGCCGGGAAGGCCGCCTTGAAGAGCTTGACATACTCGGGCATGCTGTTCAGTGTCTTCAACACCAGGTCAGGGGTATTGTTCATCTCCACCGAGGCCTGCACCGGCCCCTTGGCCTGCTCGGCCAGATCCTTGGCCCGGCCGTCCCAGAACTGGGCTATGTTGTAGACCGAGTTGAGCACGGTGGGGGCGTTGCGCGGCCCTTTCTGCCAGCCGTGACCTGTGGAGGTCGCCTGGAGGTCGGCCCCGCCGAGCCCGGCGTTATGGCAGGTGTTGCAACTGATGAGTTGGGATTTCGACAGGCGGGGGTCGAAGTAGAGCTTGGCACCGAGTTCGATCTTGGCGGGGCTGGCCGGGTTTCCCTTCAGTGCTGGCGGCTTGTCGGGAACCGGCTTGAAGATCGCCTTGGCGCGTGCCTGGAGATCCTCGGTGGCCAGCGCCTGGCCGGCACCTGCGGCCAGGGCCAGCAGAAGTGCGAGTGACATGTACATCCTTTTCATTGCCTACCCCCTGTTGACTTGATTGGTGAAGAAGTCCTGTGGGACGCCAAAGGCGGGCAACCGGCCCGTCTCTCCGTTCAGTTATGCGAATGTATTTTCTACAAATGATACCGCTCAATCTCTCCCATGCAACCACTGAATATTAATATTATCAAACGCAACGCAATTGCCGGGCTGACCGACTTTGCCACGCCCGGCTCAAACCAACCCGTGCTATACTATGGCCAGATACATCCCGTAGAATTGAACGAGAACTGTCGCAGGGAGGTTAGTTATGAACTATATGATCCTGACGCTTGCGTTCCTGACGCTGGCCGTCAATGCCGAGGCAGCCGTCAAGACCAAGGTTATAGAGTACAAGCAGGGAGACACGGTACTGGAAGGGTACCTGGCCTGGGATGACCATTTCACCACCAAGCGGCCGGGAGTTCTGGTGGTTCACGAATGGAACGGCCTGGGGCCTTATGTGAAAAAGAGGGCCGAGATGCTGGCCAAGCTGGGCTATGTGGCCTTTGCCGCCGACATCTACGGCAAGGGGATCCGGCCCGCAACCGTCGCCGAGTCAGCCAGAACCGCCGCCATCTACAAGGATAACCGCCCCCTGATGCGGGCCAGGGCCAGGGCCGGGCTGGATGTATTGAAAGAGCAGAAGATCGTTGATCCCAAGCGTATTGCCGCCATCGGCTACTGTTTCGGCGGCACCGTGGCGCTTGAGTTGGCCCGTGACGGCGCCGACGTGGCAGGGACTGTCAGCTTCCACGGCGGCCTGGCCACTCCCACGCCCCAGGATGCGCGCAACATCAAGGGCAAGGTGCTGGCCCTGCACGGCGCCGACGACCCGTTCGTGAAGCCCGAGGAAGTGGCGGCCTTCGAGGACGAGATGAAAAAGGGGGGCGTT
>DAIERH010000236.1 GCA_027346925.1 Geobacter sp. | reverse complement strand
AGATCGTTGCCCGCAAGATGAAGGCCAACGGTATCGACGTCATCACCGAGGACACGGTCGTCCGCATCGAGGGAGAGGGGGCCGAGATCAGCGGCGTGACCCTGAAATCGGGCGACTTCATCCCCTGCGACACGGTTGTCGTGGCCATCGGCGTGCGTCCGGCCGCCGGTTTCCTCGCGGGGAGCGGTGTCGAGGTCAACCGCGGCATCGTGGTTGACGCCACCATGCGGACCTCGGTGGCGGATGTGTACGCAGCCGGTGACGTTGCCGAGGCGGCCGACTTTTTCAGCGGCCAGAAGAATCCCATGCCGATCTGGCCCGATGCCTATATCCAGGGCGATATCGCCGGCACGGCCATGGCCGGGGGAGACAAGCAGTACGCGGGCGGCCTGGCCATGAACTCCATCGAGTTCTTCAAGGTCTCCACCATCTCCATGGGGGTGACCAACCCGAAAGACCCCAGCGAATACGAGATCCTGACCTACCAGGACATCCACAACTACCAGTACCGCAAGATCGTGCTGCAAAACGACCGCCTGGTGGGCGCGGTGCTGGTGGGGAACGTGGACCGGGCCGGCATCTTTGCCGGACTGATCAGGGAAAAGGCGGATATGGCCCCCTACAAGGAGAGCCTGCTCCTGCCCGGTTTCGGCTTCATCAATCTCTCAAAGGATATCCGCAGCCGGCTCTTCGGTCCCCAGGGCAAGGCGGCCGACAACGGGCGGCCCGAACGGGCTGTGGGGCATTAGATAACAATTCCCCCTCCTTTTGCGGGAGGGGACTTTTTGGATGAAACCGAGGATTACCCATGAAACCACAACCAACCCACATATTCCAGAAAGACATCTCCAACTGCGGCCTGACCGGTTTTGTCTCCAAAAAAGGGCAACGGGTCGAGGGGAGCGTGATCATCAAGTCCATCTCGCTGATGCACGACCGGGGCAACGGCCTGGGGGGCGGCTTCGGTGCCTACGGCATCTACCCGGATTACAAGGAGTTATACGCCTTCCACCTGATGTATGAAAACGCCATGGCCCAGCAGTTGACCGAGGAATACCTGGAGGCCAACTTTTACATCGAGCAGCAGGAAGATATCCCCACCCGCCGCACCAAGGCCATCGCCAACCCGCCGGTCTTCAAGCGCTACTTCGTCGCCCCGCTGGAAACGGACGAGTACAGGGAGGCGGTGGAATACCAGAGCATGACCGACGAAGATATCATCGTCCGCCACGTCATGGCCGTCAACCACGAGATCGACGGGGCCTTCGTGGTCTCCTCCGGCAAGAACATGGGCGCCTTCAAGGGGGTCGGCTTTCCCGAGGACATCGCCGAGTTTTTCCGTCTGGAGGAGTACAGCGGCCACATCTGGACCGCGCACAACCGCTTCCCCACCAACACCCCCGGCTGGTGGGGCGGTGCGCACCCCTTCACCCTTTTGGACTGGTCCATCGTCCACAACGGCGAGATATCGTCCTACGGCATCAACAAACGCTACCTGGAGATGTACGGCTACCTCTGCACCATGTTGACCGACACCGAGGTGGTGGCGTACATGCTCGACCTCTTGATCCGCAAGCACGGCCTGCCGCCTGATTTGGCCTGCACCGCCCTGGCACCTCCCTTCTGGTCGCTGATCGACCAGTTGCCCGACAATGAACGCGAACTCTATACCGCCATCCGCCAGGTTTACGGCAGCGCGCTCCTGAACGGACCATTCGCCATCCTGTTTGCCAGCAACAAGGGGCTGATCGGCCTCAACGACCGGGTCAAGCTGCGCCCCCTGGTCTGTGCCGAGAAGGAAGACTTCGTCTACATGGCCTCCGAGGAGTCCGCCATCCGCGAGATCTGCCCCGATCCCAGCCGAATATGGTCCCCGCGCGGCGGCGAGCCGGTCATCGCCATGGTGGAAGGAAACGTTTGATTATCAATTAATATTCGATCTGCCACGGAGACACAGAGACTCAGAGCAAGACGCCAAGCATGAACTTTTCTTCTCAGCGCCTTTGTGGCTCTGTGGCAAAAACAGTAAGTGGAGCTTTATATGAAAATTGACGCACAGGGCATCTACTACCGCGACCTCAACCTGAAAATCCGTGACGCGGTTGCCGCGGGCGCGGACAAGATCGAATTGGTGAACGTCAACGGCCAGTACTTTATCGGCGACGGCATCAACAAGGCGGTGACCATCACCATCGACGGCGTCCCCGGTAACGACCTGGCCGCCTTCATGAACGGCGCCACCATTATCGTGAAGGAAAATGCCCAGGATAACATCGGCAATACCATGAATGCCGGCAAGGTTGTCGTCCACGGCCATGCCGGCGACGTCCTCGGGTACGGCATGCGTGGCGGCAGGATTCACATCAGGAAGGACGTGGGCTATCGGGTCGGCATCCACATGAAGTCCTACCAGGACAACAAGCCGGTGCTGGTTGCCGGCGGCAAGGCCGGGGACTTTTTCGGCGAGTACATGGCCGGTGGCGTCCTGATTCTGCTGGGCATGTTCACCGATGACCCGGCCAAGGCCAAACATGGCTACCTGTTCGGTACCGGTATGCACGGTGGCGTCATCTATGTCCGGGGTGGCGTGGACGAGGCCCGGCTGGCCAAGGAGGTGGGCGTGTTCGATCTCGATGAGAACGACCGTACGGATTTGGAAGGCTACGTCAAGGACTACTGCAATGATTTCGCGCTTGATGCAAACGAGATCCTCAAGGAACGATTCGTAAAGATAGCGCCGCGCAGCAAACGTCCCTACGGCAACATGTACTGCCCCATGCCCAAATAAGAATTACTCCATACAGTTGCTACCGTCACTAAATGGGAAGGTGCCCCGCGCCTTCCCATTTTTTTATCCCGTCCCATGGGATCATCCGGTCCCTGCAACGCCGCGTGCGGAGCCGATCTCGCCCGTACTTTCCCCTGTCGCCACGTCTCTAAGCATCAAACCCATAAAAAACAGTCGAAACTCGCGTGCCGTTTGGTTGAATTCAGCTTATGCGTTCTTGCCGCGCGCACCACCGAAATCGAGCGCTGTCCCGGCGTGATTTAGTGCGTGTATGACAACAAAATCAAACCATGGTTATCACTGTTTTGTAAGCATATTTGCAATAATTTGCATAAAAAATTGTTTTAAACTATATGAAATTATACGATTAATTGTATTAGATATCTTTATTTGTAAAATTTAGTTGACTTTTATAGAACGTCGTATTACAAAAAACAAAAAAACAATACAGCTTATTTTAAACAAGCGTTTAGCCGCATCGTATTCCCTATCGTGGAGCTACGCATGGACAGAGAAAGGGGCGCATATTCAGTTCAGGCTGTTGTCAAGGCTTTTGACCTGTTGGACGCCCTGGCGGCCGAAGACACAAGTCTGACCGTGCCCGTGCTGGCTAAAAAACTTGAACTGAGCAGAAATAAAACCTTCCGTCTCCTTGCCACACTGGAGGACAAGGGGCTGACCGAACGTGACGCTGCAACGGGCACCTATCGGCTCGGCCTATGCGCCTTCGAAATGGCGCAGCACATCCTCAAAAGCGCCAATCTCATCCGATTGGCCCATCCAATCATGGAAGAACTGGCGCGCAAGCATGATGAGGCAATGTACATAACCGTAATGAACAACGACGAAGTCTTTTTTTTGGATATGGTCGATTCTTTTCAGCAGATCAAAGCCACCCCGCTGGTGGGGCGGCGTTTTCCGTTTTTCACCAATGCCGCCGGCAAGGCCATCAAGGCATTGAGTTCTGGCGATG
>DAIERH010000235.1 GCA_027346925.1 Geobacter sp. | reverse complement strand
GTGGCAAAGGGCACCTGTGCCCCGAACCTCTTGCCTGCCTCCTGGTTGAGGTCGCTCAGGTCGAGGACGCTGGGCTCAAAATCGGAAGGGGGGTCGATAAATTCGATGATGTCATGGCCCCTGCCTGCCACCACCTCGGAGGCAAAGGTGCTTCTCAAGTCGGAAAGGCTGATGTGGTTGACGATCACGTCAACGTTGTGTCTTTCGCCCCACTGTTTGGCATACGGGTCGAACCAGCGGTCATAACGGGGGACGAAGTGGCTCCATTGGAGTATCCGCAAGGTCCTTCTGCCCCTATTCAGGGCCAATGCGTTCGTCAGCATGGCAGGGCCGCCCAGTGCCAGGCCCATGGTGCCGATGCCTGCTGTCTTGATGAAATCACGTCGCGTGAAATTTCGTGCCATGGTTGCCTCCTTGTGATCTGATTTTTCCCGTTGAGTCCCGTGCACCGCTCCGACTGCAGCGTAAAGCCCCTGGATTTGCGAGGATATCCGGCCTTCATTAATTATGGTTTCAAGTGTATCGCGTTCGGTATGGCTGTCAAATGAGGGGATATGGGTAAAGGGTGTGGCGGGTGTTTGGTTTGTTCGCAGGCTGCCAGTGGGATTACCCATTGGCCCCCTATGAACCGGAGAGCTTGCGGCAATTCGTTTGACGGACTCCCCCAGGCCGGCGGAGGTCGGTTACTGCCCGCAAGTGGGGGTGATATTTTCCCCGACCGGAGAGCGAACGGTTCCTGAAACCTGGCACAGCGCGGTTTATCAGAAGGACTTCTTCCATGTCGTTTTTCCGGTCCCAGCGGTTCTGCTGCTTTCCAAGCGGGAACTACATGGTCGCCAGCTTTGTTGAAACAGGCTTCATCAGCCCCTGCCAGGGTGAAAAAACAGGTTCGGACCGCCGCGCGCCTTGCCCTCGTTGTCCATCAACATATCCAGTGCAAAGGTGGCCAGGTCGTCGGCCGTCGCTTCCATCCGGCTGTCCTTTTCCAGGTACAACAGTTTCAGGTAGGCGCCGCAGTCATCGCAACTCTCCGCCTTGACTGCGCCGTTCGAGCCATCAAGTGTGTAGTAGTCGATTCCGTGGGTGGATTCGCAGTTACTGCACTTGATCCGCACCATGTGCCATTGTGAGGCACAGAGGGAACAACAGAGGTAACGCAATCCGTGCTCTGCCCCGCCACTGCGCACGATACCGGCTATCGGGTATGACCCGCACACCGGGCATACCCCCCCCTCCTCCATTCGGCCAACAGCCCGTTCATGCAGGGCCGATGCCATATACACCCAATAGACCTGCAATGCGGCAGCAATGAACGGCAATTCCTGAGGAGGGATATCGACCAGATCCCCCACCAAAATCCTGTCTGCCGTTTCCTCTAATCCGGTTTCAGCGGCATGCATCAAGCCGGCGACGATATCGCGGGCTGCCGTTGGAAGAGCGGCCTCCTTCATCTGCTGCAGGATCGTGATCAGTCCCGCCCGCCAGGCCGGGTTTCGGGGCCAGGACCTGGCACCTAGCAGCGGCATGCCATGCTCGCGGCAGAGCGCCTGCTCCTTGGGATCAGGCAGGGGCAGGGGTGGAAATCGGTTCAAGGCATCGTGCTGCGCATCCGCGAGCAATGCCAGAAAGGCCAGGTAATCCCCCAGGGGATGACCTTCGGACAGGAACCGAAGGCGCTCGGCGCGGCGGGCAAAAAGATCATGGTCAGGGAGGAAGAGAAAACGGATCTCTCCGGCCGGGGCTTCCATCTGGCCCGGCTCAAGGATGCGGGCTTCGGCGTTCATTTGCTCCCTCCAGTCATCTCCCGGAACCATGCCGGGTGGTGCTGTTTCGCCCAGGCCTTTCTCACCCGGCCATAGAGCATGGCTCCCATGCTCTCTCTGGTCCAGATGGCCAGGTAGATGTGGCCGATGATGAGGGCCATCATCACCGCACCGGCTGCCGCATGCACCACGGCAGCGAAGCGGACCAGGCCGACCGGGAACAGGAACGAGAAATAGGCGCGCCAGATGACGATGCCGGACAGGACGAGCAACACCATGCAGGCCACCAGGAGCCAGAACAAGAGCTTCTGGCCGCCATTCAGCTTGCCCGACTCCGGCATGTTCCGGTCGTCGCCGTTCACCATGTCGCGCACATGGGTCAGCCATTCCCGGTCCGTGAGGGTCATGGCGCAGAGCTGCCGGAAGCGGACGTACATGCCGCCGAAGAAGACGATCATTGCCACCCCGAAGAAGGGGTGGAGGATGCGGGCCCAGACGCCTCCGCCGAACAACTGGTTCAGGGGGACGTAGAGCGGCTGGAAGAATACTAGCCCGGACAGGGTCATCAGGAAGAAGGTGAAGGCGACCAGCCAGTGGTTGACCCGCTCGGCCGCCGTATAGCGGGGCAAGGTATCAGGATTTGTTTTCATCTTCAACCTCCTTCTCGATCTCCTCCGAGACCTCGTTGGGACCCTTGGTCACGTAGTGGAAAAAGGCGCCGACCCCGACAGCGGCCAGACCCAGGGAGGCCAGCGGCTTTGCGGCCCCTTTCCAGAGTTCGACCATGGGACCGATGGAGGGATTGTCGGGGAGGCCGCTGTACATTTCGGGCTTGTCGGCATGGTGCAGCACGTAGATCACGTGGGTGCCGTCAACCCCCTGGGGGTTGTAGATGCCGGCGTTGGCATAGCCCCGTTCCTTCAGGTCCGCGATGCGCCCTTCGGCGTGGTGGAGTATTGCCTCCTTGGTGCCGAAGACGATGGCGCCGGTGGGGCAGGTCTTGACGCAGGCCGGCTCAAGCCCCGCTGCCACCCGGTCGGAGCAGAGGGTGCATTTGTAGACCTTGCTGTCCTTTTTGGAGAGGCGGGGGATGTTGAACGGGCAGCCGGTGATGCAGTAGCCGCAGCCGATACAGTTCTCCTCGTGGAAATCCACGATGCCGTTCGAGTACTGGACGATGGCCCCCGGCGCCGGGCACGCCTTGAGGCAGCCGGGATTGCCGCAGTGCATGCAGCCGTCCTTGCGGATCAGCCATTCCAGCCCCCGGTCGGTTTCTACCTCGCTGTAGCGCATCACGGTCCAGGATGCCTCGGTCAGGTCCATGGGGTTGTCGAGGACGCCATGGTTGGTACCGATGGCGTCGCGGGTGTCGTTCCATTCCATGCAAGCCACCTGGCAGGCCTTGCAGCCGATGCACTTGGTGACGTCGATCAGCTTGGCCACCTCTTGGGTCTGGCGCTGGCTGGGCGAGGGGGTGGTGGTGGCGGAGCAGCGGGTAATGTCAAGGGATTGGAGTGCCATGATCCACCTCCTATGCCTTCTCGATGTTGACGAGGAACGACTTGAACTCCGGCGTCTGGGTGTTCGCGTCGCCCACGAAAGGGGTCAGGATATTGGCCAGGTAGCCGCTCCTGGCGACGCCCTTGAAGCCCCAGTGGATCGGGATGCCCACGTGGTGGATGGTCTTGCCGTTGACCCGGAGGGGTTTGATACGCGTGGTCACCACGGCCACCGCCTTGATGAAGCCCCGGCTGGACCACACCTTGACCCGGTCGCCGGCCTTGATGCCCTTTTCCTTGGCCAACTCCTCGCCGATTTCCACGAATTGCTCCGGCTGCAGGATGGACGACAGCCTGGTGTGCTTGGTCCAGAAGTGGAAGTGCTCGGTGAGGCGGTAGGTGGTGGCGGCATAGGGGTAATCCTTGCTCTTGCCGAAAGCCTCCAGGTCGCCCTTGAATACCCGTGCCGCCGGATTGCTGATCACCTTCGGGTGCAGGGGGTTGGTGTCGATGGGGGTTTCGAAAGGCTCGT
>DAIERH010000234.1 GCA_027346925.1 Geobacter sp. | reverse complement strand
TGGAGGGTGCCCGATTTCGGACCAGATCCGCTCGATCCTGCTGAATGCAGATAATCAAGGGATGCGGCCCCTGACCGAATTGCTGCTGTACGCCGCGGCCCGGGCCCAACATGTGGCCGAGGTTATCCGGCCCGCACTGGAAGCGGGGTATGTCGTGCTATGCGACCGTTTCAGCGATGCGACCATTGCCTACCAGAGTTTCGGGCGGGGGATCGAGCGGGCAACCATCGATCATCTCAACACCCTGGCCCGCCAATCCCTTTCCCCCGACCTGACTATCCTGATCGACTGCGAGGCACGTGTCGGCCTGGCACGGGCCAGGCAGCGCATAGAGGCAACTGCGGGCCCGCGTGAGGAACGCTTTGAGTTGGAATCGCTGGAGTTCCACCGCCGCGTCCGCCATGGTTACCTTTCCCTGAAGCAGGAGGAGCCCGGACGTTTTCTCACGGTTGACGGCAGCGGCGCCATCGATGGGATAGCGGCCCTGATCGGCGAACAGGTGTGCCAACGGCTGAAGGACGGTTCGCGTGCCATTTGCTGACATCCTGGGACATGAACGGATTATCGAGGTGTTCCGGCGCTCCATTCGCTACGGCAAGACCTCCCATTCCTACGTCTTCGAGGGACCGATCGGCTGCGGCCGCAGAAAGACCGCCCTGGCCCTGGTCCAGGCACTCTTCTGCCCTAGCGCGGATGACGACGCCTGCGGCGTCTGTCCCAGCTGCCGCAAGGTTGCGGGCAACAACCACGCCGATATCCATATCATCGAGCCGTTGCCCGACAAGCGCGACATCGGCATCGAGCAGCTGCGGGAGATGCAGCGGGAGGTGGCCCTGCGCCCCTACGAGGCGCCGCGCAAGGCCTGCATCATCGAACCGGCCGAGCGGATGAGCGTCAACGCGGCCAATTCATTGCTCAAGACCCTGGAGGAACCGCCGGGCAACGCCATCATCATCCTGCTCACCGAAAACGCCGACATGCTGCTGCCGACCATCCGCTCCCGTTGCCAGGTGGTCCGTTTTGCACCTTTGCCGCCGGAACACGTCAAGCTGCTTTTGGAGAGAAACGGCATGGAGGGCGCATCCGCGGCCCTGCTGGCCCAGATGGCCGATGGGAGCATGCAGCGGGCACTGGAACTGGACGACGATGAACTCGCCGTACGCCGGGAACTGCTGCTGAAACACCTGTCCGCTATCGATCTCGGGCGGATCGCGAGCGTGTTCGACGCTTCGGAGGAGTTGGCCGGCAACCGTGACGAAGCCTTGGAAACTCTCGACATGCTGTTGTCCTTTTACCGCGATGTGATCCACCTGACGGCCGGATGCGGTGAAATCATCAATACCGCCATCCGCCCTGCCCTGGAGACCTTGGCAAGGGGACTGAGCCTGGACCGGGCACTCCAGGTGGCGAGTGATGTCATGGAGACCCGGCGGGCGGTACAGCGCAACGCCAATGTGAAGCTGGCCCTCGACCATCTCTTCATGAAGATGACCGTCAGCGCCACGTACTAACAGAGTTGAACCCAATCAAGGAGACTTCATTGCCACGCATAGCAACCATACAATTCATTACCGCCGGCAAGATGTATGATTTCAACGCCGGCGATCTGGATATAGGCCCCGGCGACAAGGTCGTTGTGGAGACGGAACGCGGCCTCGGTCTCGGTTCCGTTGTCACCGCTCCGGCCGAGCGCGAAGCGAACGACTCCCCGGCGAACCTGGCCATGATCCGGCGCAAGGCCACCCCGGAAGATCTGCTCACGCTGGAACGAAACGCCATCAGGGAGAAGGAGGCCTACGACTTCTGCCTCAAACGCATCATGGAGCGCGGGATGCAGATGAAGCTGGTACGGGTTGAGTATCTGTTCGATGGCAGCAAGGCGGTCTTTTTCTTTACCGCCGACGGCAGGGTGGACTTCCGCGACCTGGTCAAGGATCTGGCCCATACCTTCCACACCCGCATCGAGATGCGCCAGATCGGTGTGCGCGACGAATCCAAGATGGTAGGCGGCATCGGTATCTGCGGGCGGGAGTTGTGCTGCTGCTCGTTCCTGCGGGACTTCCAGCCAGTATCGGTCAAGATGGCCAAGGAGCAGAGCCTGGCCCTCAATCCCACCAAGATCTCGGGCCAGTGCGGCCGCCTGCTCTGCTGCCTCGATTACGAGTACGAGACCTACTGCTGCCTGCGCAAGAACCTTCCCAAATGCGGCAAACGGGTACGGACGGACTCGGTTACCGGTGTTGTCGACAAGTTGAACATTCTGACCGGCACCATTACGCTGAAGATGGACGACGGCAAGATTGTCGTGGTCAAGCAGAATGAGGTGCTTGGCGAAGCGCTTCCGGCTGATACGCAGCCGCGTGCCGTAACGCCACCTGCTGCCGAACGCCCCTTCCCCAAAGGGCGCGAGCGGCGTCATGAACGCCCGGAACGGCAACCGGTCGACGCCGCGCCGCAGCGGCAGGAACCTGCTCCTGCCGCACCACCTGCCGCAGAGGCCGGCGCAGCCACCCAGAAGCCCGAGGGGGGGCAGCCCTCCAAGGGACGCAAGAAACACCGCTACCGCAAGCACGGACACCGCAAAGGCCAGGACGGCGCCTCGGGCGGCGGCACGCCACCACCACTATCACCAGGAGCTTGACAATGAAACCTGCATTCTATCTGACCACCCCCATCTACTATGTCAACGACGTGCCCCACATCGGCCATGCCTACACCACTGTGGCCGCCGACGTGCTGGCACGCTACAAACGGCTGATGGGGTACGAGGTCTGTTTCCTGACCGGCAGTGACGAGCACGGGCAAAAAGTGGAAAAGGCCGCGGTGACCGCCGGCGAGACGCCGCTGGAACTGGCCGACCGGGTGGTCAAACGCTTTCAGGCGCTCTGGGAGCGGCTGGGCATCTCCCATACCGACTTTATCCGCACCACCCAGGAACGCCACAAGAAGGGCGTAGCCCATATCTTCAAGGATATTCTCGACAAGGGGGATATCTACCTGGGGGAATACGAGGACTGGTACTGCACCCCCTGCGAGACCTTCTGGACCGAGACCCAGTTGATCGATGGCCGTTGCCCCGACTGCAACCGGCCGGTGGAAAAGCTCAAGGAAGAGTCCTACTTCTTCCGCATGAGCAAGTACCAGGAGCAACTGCTGGCCCACATCGATGCCCATCCAGACTTTATCCAGCCCAAGAGCAAGCGCAACGAGATCATCTCCTTTGTAAGAGAGGGGCTGCGCGACCTGTCCGTCTCCCGCACCACCTTTACCTGGGGCATCCCGGTGCCGGGCAATGAAAAGCACGTCATCTACGTCTGGTTCGATGCCCTGACCAACTACATCACCGCGCTCGGTTATCCCGATCCTACCAGTGACTATGAACGCTTCTGGCCGGTGGATGTGCACCTGATCGGCAAGGATATCCTGCGCTTCCATGCCGTGTACTGGCCCACCTTCCTGATGGCGGCCGGCCTGCCATTGCCGAAAAAGGTCTTTGCCCACGGCTGGTGGACGGTGGAAGGGCAGAAGATGAGCAAGAGCCTGCAGAACGTGGTCGAACCCAACATGCTGATCGACAAGTATGGCGTGGATGTGGTGCGTTACTTCCTGCTGCGCGAGGTACCGTTCGGCCTGGACGGCGACTTCTCCCACGCGGCCCTGGTGCAGCGCCTCAACTCCGACCTGGCCAACGACCTCGGCAACCTGCTCAGCCGCTCCACCGCCATGGCGGTCAAATACTTCGACGGCGTGCTCCCCGTGCCCGGCGCTCTGGACGAGCGCGACCTGGGGCTCAAGGAAAAGACGGAATCCATGGTCGTTGCAGTGGACACCTGCCTGGACGACCTGGCCTTCAGCAA
>DAIERH010000233.1 GCA_027346925.1 Geobacter sp. | reverse complement strand
ATCGCCGCCCGCGAGGCCCTGGCAAAGAAGCGGGGGCTGACCACCTTCCACGCCGCCGTTGGCCAGGTGATCAGGAACCGCTCCCGCATGCGGATGGGGGCCAAGCTGGCGGCCCTGCTGGGGCCGCTTTTCTTCAAAAAGGTGCCCGAGACCTCTGGCCTGAGGCTCCGTTTTCCCGTGCCGTTCGTGGGCAACAAACGCCACATCCCGGCCATAGCCAGAAAGCCGTTCATGGAGCGGCACCCCGAGGTGATCCCGGGTGAGCCGGGCAAGCCGCGCATCGTCTTCTTCGTCGGCTGCATGACCAACTTCGTCTATACCGAGGTGGGCGAGGCGGCCCTGGCGCTCTTCCGCCATCTCGGGTGCACGGTGATCATCCCCAAGGGGCAGCAGTGCTGCGGCCTGCCGGGCATGTCCGGCGGCGATATCGCCACGGTGCGTGCCCTGGCGGAAAAGAACCTGGCGGAGATGGAGCGCTACGAGGCAGATTACGTCATGACCGCCTGCGCCACCTGCGGCGGCGCCCTGCATCGGCTGTATCCCCTTGTGGTGGGCAAACGCAACCCCGAGTTGCGGGAAAGGCTCGACGCCCTGGCGGCCAAGACAGTGGACGCCTCTCAACTACTCCGACAGTTGGGGCTGAACCCGGCGGAGACCGGGGCCGGCGAAGCCGTCCGCATTACCTACCACGATCCCTGCCATCTGCGCACCCGCGGCCTGACCAAGCAGCCGCGCGAGTTGCTGAAGGCCACCCCCGGCATCGAACTGGCCGAGATGGAGGGTGCCGACCGCTGCTGCGGTCTGGGGGGGACCTTCAACGTCTACCACTACGGTTCGTCCATGACCATCAACGAGGCCAAGAGTCGCTCGATCATCGAGACCGCGGCCCAGGCAGTGGCCACCGGTTGTCCCGGCTGCATGATGCAGCTCAGCGACGGCCTGAAACAGCACGGTTCCCGTGTGGAGGTGCTGCATACCCTGCAGCTGTTGGCCCGTGGTCTCCGCCTTTAAAGTATAGCTAGACTTTTTTAGCCTAAATAAAAAACTTTGTTCCTGGTAAATAATTTTTATTGACAATGTAAGGTAAATTGTATACAAACCCCCGCATAAAATCTGGTTTTATTCCTGACAGGGATATGGATGAGTGACTACAATATCGGGGCCAAAATCAAGAAGCTCCGCCTCTCAAAAAAACTGACCCTCCAGGCCGTGGCAAGGGAAACCGGGTTTTCGCCGGCGCTTATTTCCCAGATCGAGAACAATAACGTTTCCCCCCCAATCGCCACCCTCTCGAAGATCGCGAAATTTTTCGATGTCAAGATCGGCCTGTTCTTCGCGGAAGACGAGGAAGAATGCCGCTTCGAGATCGTGCGGGCCCACGAGCGCAAGGCCATTCCGCGCGTCATTTCCCGTGCCGGCACCAGTCAGGGATATTCCTACGAATCCCTTTCCTTCCACAAGCAGAACAAGAAGATGGAACCGTTCCTTCTGACCGTGACCGAAAAGGTGTCTGAGGAGAATACTTACAGCCACGACGGCGAAGAATTTTTGTTTGTCATGAAGGGGACCGCCGAACTGCTCCTGGACGACAAACGGGTGGTTCTGTACGAAGGGGACTGCGTCTACTTCGATTCCACCCTCAGACATCGCCTGCTCTCGAAAGAGGGGGACGAGGTCAAGGTGCTGGCGGTGGTCACACGGTAACGGTCAGGCAGGGCAGCGGTACCCAAGGTAACGATACACGGCCGGAGTGTGGGATTGCATGTCGTTACCCCTGTCGTGACCTCTTCCTCTCCCTCTCAACGAAAAAAATGGTTGGCATGACGGTATTCGGGAAAAGCAGTTGCTGTCGAATAATTCAATTACCGGAAGGATGGCGGAAATGTCAAAAAAAGCGATTAAACCTTCACTGAAAAATCCGTTTGATCCCCCCGAGAAGGTCGAATTCAATATCCCCGGCGAGATTTCACGCGCAACGGGCGGTTATGAAGAGGCGATGAAGGAAGGCTACGACCTGATCCAGCGCCCGATCAAATCGGTCAGCATCGATCAGATCGAGAAACAGCACTTCAAGAAGCGCATGACCGTCTGGGAGCGTATCCGCGTCCTGACCGACAAGGATCCCAATATTCTGTTCCAGAACTGGGGCAAGAACCTGGATGGCGCCTCGCTGGTCACCGGCATCCTCAACATCCATGGGCGCGACGTGGCCCTGTACGGCCATGATTTCACCGTGCGTGCAGGCTCCATCGACGCCACAAACGGCAGCAAACTGGCCCGACTGATGCTCATGGCCGGTGAAAAAGGCATCCCCCTGATCGGCATGAACGACAGCGCCGGCGCCTTCGTGCCCGCCGGTGTGGGCGGCCTGGACGGTTATGCCGAGGCGTTCACGGCCCTGCGCAAGATCAGTGGCGTTGTCCCCAGCATCATGTGCATGTTCGGCTTCAATGCCGGCGGCGGCAGTTACCTCCCGCGCCAGGGGAGCTTCGTGATCCAGCCCAAGGACACCTTCTTCGGCCTGACCGGACCCGGGGTGGTCAAATCGGTGCTGGGCGAGGACATCACCCCCGAAGATCTGGGCGGTCCCAAGATCCACAGCCAGTCCGGTGTGGCCGACCTGACCGTGGAGGATGAGGTGGGCGCCCTGCGTACCGCCCTCCAACTGCTGGATTACCTGCCCGACAACAACAGCGTCATGGCCCCTTTTCAGCCGACCAGCGACCCGCTGGACCGCAAGACCTGGGAGATCAACACGCTGTTGAAGAAGGCATTCAACTCCCCGACCGGCTTCAACACCCCCTTCGACGTGTCGATCATCATCCAGCAGATCTGCGATCATGGCGATTATTTCGAACTCCAGCCGACCCGAGCCCGCGAGGTGGTCACCGCCTTCGGCCGCCTGGGAGGCAACGTGGTCGGCTTCGTGGCCAACAACTCTGCTGTGGCCTCGGGCCAGATCGACTGCGATTCCGCCGTGAAGATCGCCCGTTTCGTCCGTTTCTGCAATATCTACAACATCCCCATCATCTTCATGGAAGACACGACCGGCTTCCTGCCGGGACGCGAACAGGAAACCCGCGGCATCGTCCAGGCCGGACGGGCCATGCTCGACTCCATCGTGGACGTGCGGACGCCGCGCATCCTGCTGATCCTGCGCAACGCCTACGGCGGCGCCTATGCCTCCTACAACAACTATCCCACCGGGGCCGACCTGGTGCTGGCGCTCCCCACCACCCGCCTGGCGGTCATGGGGCCGGCCGGCAAGGAATTCGTCTACAAGGACGACCTGCGTAAGCTGCGCACCGCCGTTACCGAGCGGGTCAAGAGGGGCATCCAGGAGCGCATCGAGGCCGGGGTCAAGGAAGATGCGGCCAAGAAGGACGCCGAGGGGGAAGCAGCGGAGTGGCTGAAGGCCCGCGAGGCCGAACTCAACCTGCGCTATGAAAAGGAACTGATGAACCCCAAGGAGGGCCTCAGCCTGGGCTCTATCTCCTCCATAGTCATGCCCACCGACCTTCGCAAGGTGCTGGGCGAGAACCTGAACTTCTTCCTCAGGCATTACAAGCCCTCTCCCATGGGGGGCGTGCAGCGCGAGTTCCACTAACTTCGAGGCGACAGGAGTCGGAATACCGGATCCCGAAGCGGCTCCATCCGGACTCCTGACCCCTGCGTTCTGAATTCTATTATTTTTTGGGGAGATAGAGCCGATGACACATTCTGTTGACTACTACACGAATAACCCCCTTATCCACAGGGACCGCCGCCTGAGCCGCTCCTCTTCCGAGTGGGTGCGATCCTTCTCCTGCGAGGACCTGAAGCCGCTCATCGTCTGCCGCGGCCCGATCCGCAAGGAGGCCATGGACG
>DAIERH010000232.1 GCA_027346925.1 Geobacter sp. | reverse complement strand
TTGTCGGATTAAGGCTTAACCCAATGTAGCTGGTCCCGATCCTACGTTGTGCTCTGCCGAAAGTCGACCAGGGGGGAAGTGCTGACGTCCTGTATTCACACCAAGGCCCTTTCTCCCTGAGAGGGTCTTTTTCATTTTGAGGGTTGCCATGAACGCGGAATTCAACGAAATATACCTGAGCGCCGTCATTGGACGCTCGGTGATCAACAGCAAGGGTGAAGAACTTGGCACTCTGCGCGACCTGATCATGGTACCGGGCGAGGTGTTTCCCGAGGTCTCGCATATCGTCATCAAGTCCCGCAAGGGGTTGAAGTCCCTACCTTGGCACGAGGTGGCGCTGTTCACCCATGTGGTGATCTCCGCCGTCGGCGCCACACCGCCCGGTCTGACCGCATATGACACGAAAGAAAGCGAAATTCTGGTCAAGCGCGACCTGCTGGACAAACAGATTGTCGACGTGGACGGCGCCAAGGTCGTACGGGTAAATGACATCAAGCTGGGCAACCTGAACAGCAAGCTGTGCATCTTCTCGGTTGATATCGGCTTCCGCGGCCTGTTGCGCCGTCTGGGCTACGAACGCCTAGGGGAAAGGATCGCCGGAACCCTCGGGAAACAGATTCCCCATACCGAGATAAGCTGGGAATACGTCCAGCCGCTGGAGACCAACTCCTCCCGCCTGGCCCTCAACATTGCCCGCGATCAGATGCGGGAGATCCACCCGGCCGACCTGGCGGACATCATCGAAAATATCCCCATCCAGAGCATCCGCACCGTGCTGGAGTCCATGGATGCCGAGACCACCGGCGAGACCATCTACGAGTTGGAAGCGGATATGCGTAACCTGGTCATCAGCCAGTTGGACGACGAGCAGGTGACCGACATCCTCGAAGAAATGGAGCCGGACGAGGCGGCCGACGTGCTCAGCGACCTGCCGGAGCAAAAGGCGCAGGAACTACTGGAGATGATGGACCAGGAAGATGCCGAGGACATCCAGGAGTTGCTGGAACATGAGGAGGATTCGGCCGGCGGCCTGATGACCCCTGAATACTTCCGACTCACCCCCGAGATCACGGTGGGCCGTGCCCTGGAGATGGTCCGGGAAAGTGCCGATGAGGTGGAGACCATTTACTATGGCTATGTGGTCGATGGCGAGGAGCGGCTGGAAGGAGTCGTGTCGCTGAAGGAATTGCTCCTGAACCCGCCTGAGACGCACATAACCGACGTGATGGAAGAGAATATAAAGTCAGTACGCATCGACGCCGAACCGGAAGACATGCTGGAGACGCTGGCCAAGTACGACCTGATCGCCGTTCCGGTCCTGGACGAGGACGACCGCATGGCCGGCATTGTCACGGTTGACGACGTCCTAGCCCATTACCTGCCGCGCATGTTGAAAAACCGGCGCAGATAGCATCAAAGAAGCAAGGAAGCCCCATGTTTACCGGTATCTCGCTCTTAAAATTTTTGAAGCCGCTCAAGAAGGTCAATGCCAGGAACATCTTTCTGTTCCTGGCCATCCTTGGACCGGGCATCATCACCGCCAACGTGGACAACGACGCCGGCGGCATCACAACCTACTCCCTGGCGGGCGCCAAGTACGGGGACACCCTGCTCTGGACCATGCTGCCGACAACGGTGGCGCTGGTGGTGATCCAGGAGATGTGCGCCCGCATGGGGGCCGTCACCGGCAAGGGGCTGTCCGACCTGATCCGCGAGTCATTCGGCGTCAAGGTCACCTTCTACGTCATGATCGCCCTGTTTCTCACCAACATGGGCAACTCCATCTCCGAGTTTGCCGGCATTGCCGCCAGCCTGGAGATTTTCGGTATCAGCAAGTACGCCTCCGTGCCGCTCAGCGCCCTTGTCGTTTGGCTGTTGATCGTCAAGGGCTCCTACAAGACGGTGGAAAAGGTCTTCCTGGTGGCCTGCATGGTCTACATCGCCTACCCCATCGCCGCCTTCATGGCGGGTCCAAAATGGGACGTCATCCTCAAGGCAACGGTAACACCGACCTTCAGTGCCGACAGCGACTATCTGATGATGGTCATCGGGGTGGTTGGTACCACCATTGCCCCCTGGATGCAGTTCTATCAGCAGTCGGCCGTGGTGGAAAAGGGGATCACCGCCGAGCAGTACGCCTTTACCCGTCTGGATGTGATCTTCGGCTGCATCATGGCCATTGTGGTGGCATTCTTCATCGTGGTGGCCTGCGGGGCAACCATCCACATGCAAGGCCTCAAGGTCGAGACCGCCGCGGATGCGGCAATGGCATTGAAACCCCTGGTGGGCAGGCATGCCTCGACCCTGTTCGCCTTCGGTCTGTTCAACGCCTCCCTGTTTGCCGCCTGCATCCTGCCGCTCTCCACGGCCTTTTACATCTGCGAAGGGATGGGCTGGGAATCGGGTGTTGACAAGGACTTCGACCAGGCTCCCCAGTTTTTCTGGCTCTTTACCGTCATCATCGTCATCAGTGCCGGTTTGATCTTGGTTCCCAACGCGCCGCTTCTGGCCATCATGTTCATATCCCAGGTGGTGAACGGCGTAGTGCTCCCCTTTGTGCTGATCTTCATGCTGTACCTGATCAACGACCGCAACCTGATGGGACGTTACACCAACGGCCCTGCCTTCAACATCATCGCCTGGCTCACCGTTGTCATCATGGTCGTGCTGACCATCATCATGACTATAGATATAGCTTTCCCCGGACTGATCAAGCGTCTGCTGGCCCTGTGAGAGTAGGCCTTGACACCCCTTGACCGGGTGCTAAAATAAAATCAAGAGAGATGTTCTTTGAAAACCTCTGGGTTGCAGGTCGGTTACAGAGTACGGTAGACCGCTGAAATGTGGAAGGCCGTCAGCGCCACACAACACAATCAATGATGCGGTGGAAGGAAGTGACGGCAATCCGGAGAATACAGCCGTTGCGCACAGAGGACGACACACCTGGTTACGCGGCTTCGCCATGGCGCCCCAGTCCTTCACGAAGGAGGCAGCACTCATAGCGGTTGAAGCAGCATTAGCAACATAATGCACACTTCCGGCGCCTGTACGCGGCGAAATGCGAAGAGACTCATGGTCAATACGGCTGTAGAAAAGGCCCGTCGGAATATCCGGCGGGCCTTTTTGATTCTGTTAGCCAGGGGAGTGGGCTATTTTCTGTACTCGGCCGGGAGTCCTGCCTGGTTGGCCGCGTCGTTCAGTTCGTTGTAACGTTTCAAGGCATCGTTGTACTGCTTCTGCGTGTCCCTGAACTCTTGCGGGAGTCCGAACACCCGTTCCGGGGAGATACCTACCGGCTTTTTGATCAATGCCTCCAGTTCGATCAGTTGCCGTTCCAAGCGCTTGAGTTCGGCACCCCGCGACCGGAACTCCTGTTGCCAGGTCTCTGCTTTCTTCCCACCGTACAACCTGTTGTCGGCCTCAGCAGGTGCTGCGCTACCATCCCTCGTCCGGGGCTGCCCGGGGTTGCCGGTCTTACCGGCGTCTGTGTCGCTCTCCCGTGCGGTCGGCTCCGCCTGCCCGTCCGTGCTGTCCATTCGCTTCACCTTTTTCCGGAATTTCTTGGGAATACTGGAATAATCGTCGGTGAAGTTGACCGTGCCGTGCTCATCGACCCAGGTATAGGTCTCCGCCAGTAGCGGCAACGGCCAGAGCAGCAGCGCCATCAGAAGAGGTATCAGCTTCATCACGCCTCCATCAGTGCCGGATAACGGCCTACCTATGGGTTTAGCCCGGAGGCCAGGCAAACTCCCGCCCGGCCAGCAGATGAAAATGGATGTGGAAAACCGATTGCCCGGAGCCTGCCCCGTTGTTCTGCACCAGCCGGAATCCGGCATCGGCCATCCCTTTCTGGCGGGCAAGCTCGGATGCCATACGGAAGACGTAGCCGATTACAGCC
>DAIERH010000231.1 GCA_027346925.1 Geobacter sp. | reverse complement strand
TGGCCTTCTGGATATTGGCCCGTTCAACGCTCAAACTGGCGGCCGACCTGCTCAGTCCCGCTTCGGACTGCCGCTCCTGCTGGAGAACGTCGTCGTTTTCCAGTCTGGCCAGGATCTGGCCCCGTTTCACCCGGTCGCCCTGATCGACATACACCTCCACGATCCTGCCGGTGATCTTGCTGGAGACTCCAACCACCACCTTGGCCTCGACCGTACCGTTGCCATAGACCTGTGACGTCAGGTCGCGCTTCTCAATTTTCACGATCTTCACCAGTGGCGGGGTAAAGAGAGCCATCTTGAGCATGATGCCAGTGGCCACAATGACTGCGAACCAGATCGGATATGATTTTTTCCTTGCCAGGGTTTTCAGCATTTCCATTCGCCACTCCTTAGCAGCTACTGCTCATTCTTTACCAACAGCCCTATCAAGCCGCGCCCCCGCGATGTAATAATCGTACCCGGCCTGGATTCGGGCCGTCCGCGCATCAAGGGCCTGTGATTGTGCGTCGGTCACTTCGATGATATTCCCGACCCCCTCATGGTAGCGGCCTTCTGCCAGTGCCTGATTTTCACTGGCTGCCGCAACTTCCTTCTCCGTCGAGGCCATGCGGGCCGATGCGTCGCTTACGCCGAGCCAGGCAGATTCGACCTCTTCGATGATTTGCAGCCTGAGGTTACTGTTTCGGGCCTCTATGGCATTGATGTTTGCGTTGGCCTCCCGCACCTGCTCGACCGAGGAGAAGCCGGAAAAGAGCGGCATGGTCAGGTTCAGGCCAACTCCCCAGACGTTGCCGCCGGGCGGGAAGTCCCGATCGGCATAGCCAATGGTCGCCGTTCCGGAGAGGATCGGCAGATAGCTGGCCTTGGCTGTTTTGAGGTTGGCGGACGCAGCCGATCTCAGTGCGGACAATTGTTGCAGTTCGGCCCGGTTGCGCACGGCATCCTGTTGGGCTTGCCCCTGGTCCGGCAGCGGAGTTTCCACTGGAAAGGGCTCGGCCAGGGAACGGTCTCCCAAGGATGCCATCCCCATGGCGTTGGCAAGCTCGACCCGGGCGATCTCCCGGTTGTTCTTCGCGCGAATCAGGGCGGTCTTCGCCGAGAAGAGGTTTGCCTCGGCCCTGGCCACGTCCACCTTTGCCCTGATCCCCTGGTTGAAGAACTCCTGTGCCTGCCGGTAAATATCTTCTCTGGCACTGACGGTTTCCCGGGTGGCTGCAACCTGTTTTTCGGCGGCCAGCAGAAGGTAATAGGCCGCGCGTACCCGGAACGTTATGTCCTGCCGTGTTATGGAGACCGCCGCCGTCGCCGCCGCGCGATTGCTCCGTGCCGCTTCCGCCGCTCCCGCGGTACGACCAAAGTCATAAATGGTTTGATTAAGGTAAAGAGTGTCGGAATTCTCATCGGATTTCATGATTTTTCCCAGCGGCGCAAGAAATGCGCGTCCCTTGCCCCAGTCGGCCGCGATGCTGATCTGCGGGTAGTAGTTTGCCAGCGCCAAGCCGGTCCTGGCCTCGGCGCCATGCAGGTTCTCCTTTGCCTCGATCAACTGCGGGTGGCTTTTCAGGGCCGTTGTCAGCGCCTCTTCGAGCGTCAGGGGCGGGGCGGCATGGAGCGGCCGGGTTGACAGCAGGAGCACGAACAGGCACAGCGTAAGGAGTTTCATGATTGGGCACCACTATGGTTGAAGTCGTATATAATGTGACTATATATTCACATAAAAGGCGAAAAAATCAGCGGACGAGACGTAGAAAATTGCTCCAGAGCTTCCGCGCTTCCCCCCTGATATCAAAAGATGCGCCATTGATGGTCCAGCGCAGTGCGGTGAACTGGATCATCCCGAGAAGGGTCAGGGCGGTTTCCCTGGGGGAGAGGTCCGGTTTCAGTTCGCCTTCGTCGATTCCAGCGGCAATGACCCCCGAGAGCGTTTCCACATAATTTCCGATGCGCAACGCAAGCGTTCTTGCCAGATTGGGATCGCCGAGATGGGCGTCCTCGGAGAACACAAAACGCGGAATCCCCGGATAGTCGGCCACGATTGACATGTGGGAGAAGAATATGGTCTCCAGCTTTTCCAGCGGTTTTTTGCTCCCCCCGGCAATTGCGGCAGCCTTCCCCATGACCGATGTCCCGATGAATTCAGCCAGGGCGGAAAAAATTTCGTCCTTGCCGCCAAAATGCCGGTAAATATTTGCCTCGCTCATCCCCGCAGATTCGGCGATGGCTGCGATCGTAAGGGCGCGAACGCCTTTTTTGCCGACAACATCAAAGGCTGCCCGGACAATTTCTTCCTTGCGTATGCGGGTGCTTTTCTTGGGAATCATGGTTGCTTTATGTGAATTCATATTCACATAATAGACAGTATTCAACGCGTGGGTCAAGCAAAAATTCCCACGGCTCGAAAACTACCTGCGAATAAACGGTTGGATCAGCAGGTGTCCCAGGCCCAGTTTCATAGGGTCCCGGAACCCCTTGAGACCGATCACCATTGCAGTGTGCCCTTGTTCCGGTTGAGGCCTATAGGTGCCGCACAGGCGATCCCACCAGGGAAGGTTGAAACCGAAGTTGCTGTTCGTTTCGCGGGGAATGATCGAATGGTGTACCCGGTGCATGTCTGGCGTTACCACGACAAGCCGCAACCACCGATCCAGTGCTCCGGGAATCCTGATGTTGCCGTGGTTGAACTGGGATGTGGTGTTCAGGACCACCTCGAAAAGGACAACCGCCGCTGCCGGCGCCCCGATCAACGACACGGCCGCCAGCTTGATCCCCGTCGAGATCAGGATCTCCAGCGGGTGGAAGCGATTGCCGGTGGTGACATCGATATCGAGATCGGTATGGTGCATCCGGTGGAGACGCCACAGGACCGGGAGGAAATGAAAAAGCACATGCTGGAGATAGATGACGAAGTCGAGGGCCGTGACAGCCAGGATGATCTTGACCCAGCTTGCCAGGCTGACGAGGTTCAGGATGCCCCAGCCCCGCTCCCGGGCCACGAGCGCCATGGCGGCGGGAAGAATGGGGAGGATGGAGCGCGCGGCCGCGGTATCGATCACCACCAGGGAGAGGTTGGCGACCCAGCGCCGCCGTTTGCTGTCGGTAAGTGCGCGCCGGGGCGCAACCACCTCCCAGGCGGCAATGACCGCCAGCACGCCGAAGAAAAAGGCAAGTCGGATGATCCCTTCTCCGGGCATTGCTATCCCCTCTACCGAGACCTCAGTGGGTCCAGTCGATGATCCGCGTGTCCGGCCCGAGCTTTTTCTCGACCGCCCCTTTGATGGCCGCGAAGTGCGGGCAGGGATACCCGATGGGGTTGCCGTTCTTCATGCAGGAGGCGAACACGATGGCCTCCGCCCCCCGCTCTACCATCATCTTTGCCCTGGTAACGGCCCTCTTGCCGGAACAGCCGCCGCACGAGAGAAACCCCACAATCTCCACCGGTCCGGTCTCGGCGAATCCGAGCGTCCCTTCCCTGGCGACCTTAAAATCGGTGTTCCCCGGGCACATGTCCTCGGTCAGTTGACAACGGATGATTCCCACCTTCATCTTTCGCGTACCTCCTCGATTTTTATGGCACGGACAACGACGAAACCGCCCCTGCCGTGGCCTTTTTCCAACTTCCGGTCCCCTCCCTGGCCGGGAAACAGGGTCTGCCGGTAGGTGAAACCGGCAAAGCCCGCCCGTGTCAGGTGGGCCTCCAGTTCGGCAACGGAATAGAATGTTGCCTCCCGGTAGAAGCTGCTCTGCTTTTTCTTACGGTGGTACCGTTGTCCCAGTTCACTCTCCCGGTCGATGAAACCGATGACCAGGGAGCCCCGCGACCTGATGATGCGGTGCGCTTCCCGAAACGCCAGTGAAATGTCGTCAAGGAAACAGACAACCGTGACCATCAGTGCGAAATCGAACGCCCCGTCGGCAA
>DAIERH010000230.1 GCA_027346925.1 Geobacter sp. | reverse complement strand
CCATGGGGTTATTGGTGTCCTTGGCCACGTCAACCACGTTGGACTCGCGGTTCCACTTGGCCCTGGGGTCCTTGTCCCCCAGGAATTTCCACTTCAGGATATGGTCGGAGGTCTTGCACTGGATGCAGGTCGGGTTGCCGGACATGTAGGTCTGGGGAAGCGGCTTCCACTGCTTGTTCCCCTCTGCCTTGTCCACCAGCACGTCCCAGGTCTTGCCGGTGGCGTCAACACCCCTCCATCCGTTCTTGTACTGGAAACGGCCTCCCTGGAAACGATCCACCGCAAACTGGTCGGTGACCATGAAGGCATGGCCGCGCGGCTCGTTATGCTCATACGTGAAGCCATAGGGTGCCAGGAGCTTGTCCTGCATGGGGGAGCGGCCGGTGGGGGTGGCCTTCTCCTTGCGGGCCTGGGCCTCGTAGTCCACCTGGTAGAAGGTCCGGAACTCATCCTTGTGGCACTTGCCGCACAGGGCCTGGTCGATGATCGTTACCGGCTTGTTCTTCTCCGGGTCGCTCATGTGGGGGTCGAGCTTGTCATGGCAGGTCGTGCAGGACAGCTTGGCGTGCTTTGAGCCTTCCTTCATCGCCTTGATCTCATCGTGACACTCGTAACACTTCGCCCTTCCGTCGTTGGCCACTTTTGCGGCGGGCTTGGCCTTGGCGGCGGCGATCGGGCCGGGAAGCGACAGCAGCGCCACCGCTCCCGCAACCGTTGCCGCCAGTGCCAGTTTTTTCTTCGGCATGATTCAATCTCCTTTCTGGGTATTGGTATCTGCATTGCAGTGCGTGCAGCCGTATCCTCTCGCCATCCCGAGGCCGGTATCAGCAGGGCATCTCGGCATTCTTCCGCGAATAGTACCACCATGTCAGGATGATGCAACTGATATAGAAGACGACAAAGCCGTACAGCGCCGCCTCCGGTCCGCCGGTCAGCTTGATCGAGCTGCCGAAGCCCTTGGGGATGAAGAAGGCGCCGTAGGCGGCAAAGGCGGAGCTGAAGCCGAGTACCGCCGCCGCCTCCTTGGCCGCGTCCCGGACCGCCTGTTCAAGGGCCTCAGGCCCCCGGCCGGCGGCATCACGCTGCCGCTCGGTGAGGAAGATGACCGGGATCATGCGGAAGGTGGAGCCGTTGCCGATGCCGGTGGTGAAGAAGAGCAGGATGAACATGGCCAGGAATCCCCAGAAGTTGCCCCCTGCGCCGCCGTGGGGGAGGAAGTACAGCACCCCGGCCACCGCCAGCGCCATGATGATGAAATTCCAGAAGGTGACCACGGCCCCGCCCAGCTTGTCGGACAGCCACCCCCCCACCGGGCGGACCAGGGCGCCCACAAACGGCCCCAGGAAGGCGTACTGGGTCGGATTCATGGCCGGGAATTGCGACTTGATCAACAGCGGCAGGCCGGCCGAGTAGCCGATGAACGAACCGAAGGTGCCCAGGTAGAGCCAGCACATGATCCAGTTGTGCTTGCGCCCGAAGATGACGGCCTGGTCCTTGAACGAGGCCTTGGCGCTGGCGATGTCGTTCATGCCGAACCAGGCCGCAACCGCGAATATCGCGATGAACGGAACCCAGATGAAGCCGGCGTTCTGCAGCCACATGGGCCTGGCAACCCCCTTGATGACGCACATCTGTGGATCGCCGCACAGCGCGCTGAACATGCCGGTGGTGATCACCAGAGGCACCACGAACTGCATGGCGCTCACCCCCAGGTTACCGAGCCCCGCGTTCAGCCCCAGGGCGGTCCCCTTTTGGGCCTTGGGAAAGAAGAAGCTGATGTTGGCCATGCTGGAGGCGAAGTTGCCGCCGCCGAACCCGCATAGCAGGGCAAGGATCAGCATGGTGGTGTAGCTGGTGTGGGGGTCCCGGACGGCGAACCCGATGCCGATGGCCGGGATGAGCAGCGAGGCGGTGCTGATGGTGGTCCACGTGCGGCCGCCGAAGATCGGCACCATGAAGGAGTAGAAGATCCGGAGCGTGGCGCCCGACAGTCCCGGCAGGGCCGCCAGCCAGAAAAGCTTGTTGGAGTCGTAGGGAAAGCCTATGTTGGGCAGGTTGACCACCACCACGCTCCACACCATCCAGACCGAGAACGCCAGAAACAGCGCCGGGATGGATATCCACAGGTTGCGCGTCGCAACCGTTTTTCCTTCTCCTGCCCAGAACTGCTCGTCTTCCGGGTTCCATGTCGTCAACACACGTGATGCCATTGGGTTTTCTCCTTGATGTTGCGTTGGTGTTGGTGAATGCCGATCTAGTTTTCAAGCTTGCGCATGTCGTTGGGATGTTTCTCCATCATCATTTTCTTCACCGCGTAGTGCAGGGAGAGCAGACAGGCAACCGACAGGACGAACATGAACATCCAGCAACTGGTCCAGAGCCCTGTCCATTCCAGCAGATAGCCGAAGACGATGGGGCAGACAAAGCCGCCCAAACCGCCGAGGACCCCCACCATGCCGCCGACCACGCCGACCTCTTCCGGAAAGTAGTCCGGAATCAGCCTGTAGACCGCAGCCTTGCCGATCCCCCATATGGTGCCGAGCAGGAGGACCAACACGGCAAATATCCAGACATTGGCCTGAAAGGAGATGCGCGTCACGCCCTTGGCCAGCAGCTCTTTCTTCTTCACCTTTTGCCCGACCGCAACCACCGGCTCCTGCCAGGTCTGCTTGCCGGGCAGCACCAGCAGGCGGTTGTCGAAATTTTCCAGGACAGGGGGTTTCGCCTTCAATGGGTAGGGCACGTTGCCCACGACAGCGGAGGGCGCCCTGACCTCCTCCACCACAACGGACGAGGCAGTCACTTCCCTCACCACCCCGGCGCGTTTGGCCATCACCCCGCGTCCGGGGGAATATATCTCCATCTTCGGCACAATGACCATCAGGCTGATCAGCACTGAAAAACCGAGCACCCAGTACATGATCTGTCGGCCGCCGAACTTGTCGGACATCCAGCCGCCCAAGGCACGGATCACCCCCGACGGGAGGCTGAACATGGAGGCGAACAGGCCGGCAGTGACCAGGGGGAGGTAATAGACATTGACGAAGTAGGGGACGAGCCACTGGGAGAATGCCACGAAACAGCCGAACACCAGAAAGTAGTACAGCCCGAAGCGCCAGACGCGAATGTGTTTGAGCGGCGTCAGCATCTCCGCGAAGGAGAGGCCGGAACTGGCCGGCTTCCTGTTCTCACTGAAGATCAGAAAGAGCACGCCCATGGCCGCCAGAACAAGCGCGTAATAGACGGGCAGGTCGCGCCACCCTTCCATGTTTGCGCCGTTGTTGGTCAGCCTGTTGAGCATGGTGGGTGCGAACAGCGTGGTCAATGCCGCCCCGGCGTTTCCGGCGCCGAAGATACCGAGCGCGGTGCCCTGGCGCTCGCGCGGGTACCAGACCGAGGTGAAGGCGATGCCGATGGAAAAGCTTACCCCGGCCATGCCGAACCCGAAGCTGCACAGGGCAAACGTGGCAAAGCCGTCGGCCCTGGACAGCAGGTACATGGGAATGGCGCAGAGAATCAGCAGGGTCCCGTAAACCGGCTTGCCGCCGAACTTGTCCGTGAGCATGCCGGCGGGCAGGCGGAAGATCGAACCGGTCAGGACCGGGATCCCCAACAGCCAGCCGATTTGCACCGGCCCCCAGTTGAAGACCTGGTTATCGACGAGAAAGGTCACCAGGACGCCATTGAACATCCAGGCGGCGAAACAGACCGTGAAGGCCAGGGTGTTGAGAAAGAGTATCTTATGTGATTTCAGCGTCGCGGCTTCCAGCATGAGCATTCTCTCCCCGGGACATGATCGTAGGAATCAAACTAACCACGGAATCAGGCGGTTCAATCCCGCCCTGGGGCGCGCCCCGCCAGCCAGCGATAGAGGATCGGCGGATCGGCCAGGAAGCGGAACGGGAAGAAGAGCAGGTGCACCAGTT
>DAIERH010000022.1 GCA_027346925.1 Geobacter sp. | reverse complement strand
AGTCACGCCGCAGGCATTTGGAAGAATATGAGAAACTCAAGAAATTTTTAAGGATATGCTCATGGTGTAAGAAGATTTGCTTCACAGACCCTGAAACGAAAGAAGAAAAGTGGATAACCTTTGAGGAGTACATGGCGCTTGAACATAAATTCATATCGTCCCATGGCATATGCCCCGAGTGTTACCGCCGCATGGATATATATTCTGATAGCGCTGGCGAATAGATACTCTTACCAGAGCCGACTTGGAACCCTGTTCCCCCCCAAAGCCGTAAAATCGAGCACTACCAGCAGTGCCAAGCAAACATCGGATCGAAGAAGACCTTAATAAGTGGTTGACAAAAAACATGTAATAATACATATAGTTAAATCAAACTCTTTTCATATATATCAAGAGTTATAGCGCATAGCAGTTCTTACTGGACCTCATGAAACGGACAAAACTGAAAATCAAGGTTGCCCTGTCCGTTCTGTTCATCTTTTTCGGCGTAATGCCGATAGTTGCTGGGGCTCACCCACCCGTTTCAAGGCCAGGCTGTATCAGGCCATCGAATCCCAACAGACAAGCTTGGTGGCGGTTGTCGCCGGGGAACCGGACGAAAGGATCCGCCTGGTTCTGAAGACGCTCGCCGGGACACCCCGAAACCCATCCCGCCCAAGTGAGGATTTAAATACATCGGGAAGACCGTTTTCATCGTAAGCCGTATTTCCGGCCTCCCTTCGATTCTAGAGCATACCATACGCTACGCATACAATGGCCGTTTATTGAAAACTGGGAGGATGAATGAAAAATTTGCAAATCGGCACAAGACTGGTACTCGGTTACGCAATCCTGGTGGCGCTGCTTGCGGTGATGGCCTTGTTCGGCTTAGCCAAGCTGGCCAGGATGGAGCGGGAAATCGAAGAGATTGTCAAAAGCAACTGCATCAAATCAAAGGCAGCGGCCGACGCCTTGACTTCCATTCAATCCGTCTATCGATCAATCGATGTAATCGTCCTGGAAACAGGCAACAGGGAGGCACAGGCCAAGGAGCGGGAACTGATCGAGGCGACCCGCGCCAGCTACGGGAAAGCCATTCAGATGTTGGAGGAGAAAGAGACCGGCACCGAGGGGAAGTCCATCATCGCAACCATGAAGCAGAGTCTGGCGGCCGCGGTGTCCACTAACAACAAGGTCATGGAAACGGCCCTCGCCGGCAGCGGCGACGAGGCGCGGGCACTCCTCATCAGGGAGGCAAATCCTCTCTTTGGGCCGATCCTGAAGTCCTTCAACGAGATGTCCCAGTATCAGCAGGCACAGATCGTGCGCAGTCATGGGGCGGCGGTAGCCAGCTACATGGCCGCCAGGAACGGTTTCATCACGCTCTTTGCGGCGGCGGTGTTCATCGCGATCCTCATCGCCACGGTGATCACGAGGAGCATTGTCCGACCCATCAGGGACATGCAGGCGGCGGTCGAAGATCTGGCCCAGGGGGAGGGGGATCTCACCCACAAGATCGATATCGGACGCAAGGACGAACTGGGGCGCTTGGGGGATGACCTGAACCTGTTTGTCACCAAACTCCACGACATGGTGAAGATGGTGGTGAACGACAGCATGCAGGTCGTCATGGGATCGAACAAGGTCCAGGTAATGGCGGAGAAGATAGGCAAGGAGGCGGAAGATCTTACCTTGCAGTCTACCGCGGTTTCCACCGCCAGCGAGGAGATGTCGGCAACCGCCTGCGATATAGCCAGGAACTGCCTGGAGGCATCCGAGGGAGGATCGGCCGCCACCAGCGCCGCAACCGCCGGCTCCGCCATCGTCCGTGAAACCGTGGATGGCATGGACCGGATCGCGGAACGGGTCCGCGGCACTGCGGCGACCGTGGAAACCCTCGGTGCGCGTTCCGATCAGATAGGCCTGATCGTGGGCACGATCCAGGACATTGCCGACCAGACCAACCTCCTGGCCCTCAACGCGGCCATAGAAGCTGCCAGGGCCGGAGAGCAGGGCCGCGGCTTCGCCGTTGTGGCAGACGAGGTGCGCGCCCTGGCCGAACGGACCACCAGGGCCACCGGCGAAATCAGCAACATGATCCGGAACATCCAGGAGGAGACCAGAAGCGCCGTGGAGTCGATGGAGCTGGGTGTGAGCGAGGTGCGGAGGGGATCGGAGGATGCGGCCCGCTCCGGCGAGGCACTGCGGAACATCCTGGACCAGATCAACTCGGTCAACATGCAGATCAGCCAGATTGCGACGGCGGCCGAGGAACAGACGGCCACCACCATGGAAATTTCCGGGAGTATCCAGCAGGTCAGCGATATCGCCCAGAAGGCCAAGGAGCACATCCAGCAAACCAGCGTGGCGTCCAACAACATGTTGACCATGTCCGAGGATTTGATGGCCATCCTGGGCAAGTTCAAGCTCAACGAAGACCTGCCGATGGTGCTCAATCGCGCCAAGTGCGCCCACATGCTCTTCGTTGGGAAGATCAAGTCCCACCTGCTCGGCTACAAGAAGGTCGATCCGAATAACCTGCCGACACACCTGACCTGCGCCTTCGGAAAATGGTACCAGAGCAAGGGAAAGGAGAGCTGCGGCCACTCGGCGCTTTTTCGGGAAATCGACGGGCCGCACGCCAGGGTTCATGAATTGGGAAAACAGGCGATCATGGCTTTTGCTACAGGAGACAGGGAGCTGGCCATGGCGTTCTGCGAGGAGATGACCGACTGCTCGACGGCCCTGATCGACATCATTGACCGCTTGGCGAGGGAGTGTTGATATGATGGGGTGCAGGAAGTCTTCGCTTGCTTCGGGTGGCGATTTTTTATTGGCCGAGAAGGTATAATGGACAAACCAGACCCATTCCGCCCACGGTTTTACAGTCCGCCGGCCCTTTTCGGTGTCCTGTTGCTGATCATATTTACCATCGAAACCCTGGTAATGTATCTCTTGCCGTACGTACCCCCCACCGCCCACCCCGATCTCCAGAACTTTTTCGACTCGTTTCTCCTGGCGCTCTTCAGCGCGCCGTTCATCTGGGGATTGGTCGCCCGGCCGCGGCTCAGGCAGGCGGAAGAGGTGCTGCGGGAGAGCGAAAAACGGTATCACTCCCTCTCCGAGAACATGCTTGAGGGATATGCGCATTGCAGGATGCTCTTCGAGCAAGACCGGCCTCTGGACTTCGTGTATCTCAATGTCAACAGCGCATTCGAGAAGCTGACCGGACTGGCGGACGTTGTCGGGAAAAGGGTCACCGAGGTAATCCCGGGCATACGCGAATCGCATCCCGGGTTGTTCGAGATTTACGGGCGGGTGGCACTGACCGGCATGCCGGAAAAGTTCGAGACCTATTTTGCCGCCCTGGATGTCTGGCTCTCCGTCAGCGTGTACAGTACCGAGAGGGAATGCTTTGTCACCGTATTCGACAACATCACCGAACGCAAACGGGCGGAGGAGAAGCTGCACGACAGGATGCGTCAGGCCGCCCTTGGGGCGGAGGTGGGGGTGGCCCTTGCCGCGGGCGGTAACCTGCGGGCTGCCCTGCTGCGTTGCGCCGAGGCGATCTGCACCCATCTCGATGCGGCACTCGCCCGCATCTGGACGCTCAATGAAAAGGATAACATGCTGGAACTCCAGGCAAGCGCCGGGATGTACACCCATACCAACGGCCCCCACGGCCGCATCCCGGTCGGCCAATTCAAGATCGGCCTGATCGCCCTGCATAAGAGGCCGCATTTGACGAATGCCGTTGTGGGCGATCCAATGATCAACGATCAGGAGTGGGCGCTGCGCGAGGGAATGGTCGCCTTTGCGGGACAGCCCCTTGTCCTCGCGGACAAGTTGGTCGGGGTCATGGCCATGTTCTCGCGCAAGCCGCTTGAAGAGTCCGCATTACACGCCCTGTCGGCGATTTCGGATCAAATCGCGCTGGGTATTGCACGCATGCGTGACTCTGAGGCGTTGCGGGAGAGGCAGGCCCAGATCATCCAGCAGGAAAAGCTTGCCTCCATCGGCCAACTGGCCGCCGGCGTGGCCCACGAGATCAACAACCCCATCGGATTCATCGGCAGCAACCTGGGTACCCTCGCCAAATACGTGGGCAAATACGATGAGTTCATCGCGCTCATGGACGAAGCCGTGCTGAACGGGTGCCCGAGCGAGACACGGGACGAGATCGCCGCAAGCAGGCGGCGCTTGAAGATCGATTATATTTCGCGGGACATCCGCCAACTGATCGACGACAACATCGAGGGCACCGAACGGGTCAAGAAGATCGTACAAGACCTGAAGATATTCTCACGAGGCGACGATTCCGAGCCGGTGATCGCCGACATCAACAAGTGCCTGGAGAGCACCATCAATATCGTCTGGAACGAGATCAAGTACGTGGCCACCCTGCGGCGTGACTACAATGACATCCCCCCGATCCGCTGCAATCCCCAGCAGCTCAGTCAGGTGTTCCTGAATCTGCTGGTCAACGCGTCCCATGCCATTGACAGACAGGGGGAGATCACCGTCAGGACCTGGGCCGACGAGAGGTCGGTCAACGTGGCCGTATCCGACACCGGCTGCGGTATCCCCCCCGCCGACCTCAAGCGCATCTTCGACGCCTTCTATACCACCAAGGAGGTCGGGAAGGGGACCGGCCTGGGGCTCTCCATCTCGGCGGAGATCGTCAAGAAGCATAATGGGGAAATTGGCGTGACAAGCGAAGTGGGGAAGGGAACCACGTTTACCGTGCGGCTTCCCGTGGTGGATGAGAGCTAGCGACGGCAGGCATGCATACTATTCGACAAGTTCCATACGAACGGGAGGTGCCGTGAACGAAGCCGTCTCATCACACCAGAAGCTTCCCAAGCCGCTCCACCTTTTTGCTTCATTACTGCTGGTGATTTTCGTGCTCGAAACACTCATCATGATTTTCCTGCCGTTCGTACTGCCAGACACCACTACATATTTGGGGGATTTTACCGACTCATTTCTTTTGGCGGTTCTCAGTGCGCCCTTCATCTGGTGGTTGGTCGCCCGGCCGTTGCGGAATCTGGCCATGGCGGAATTCACTCGGACAAAAGCGGTGCTGGGCTCTATTGCGGACGCGGTAATCAGTTTCGATGAAGACGGGACCATTGAATGGCTGAATCCGGCGGCTGAGAAGATGTTCGGATATGCGCTCCACGAGATGGTCGGACAGGATATCACCCGTGTCATCCCTGAAATGGGGGCGAACCGCCGGACAGAGCCGGAAAAGAACTCCGGCATGAACCTGGAAAGCGTTGGACGTCATAAGGACGGAACATGTTTCCCGGTGGAGATTTTCATCAGCAGACTGCTCCTGGAAGGACACTGGACGTTCAGCGCGATCGTGCACGACATAACGGAACGCCAGCGGTTGAGAATCGTCATGGCGGAACAGAAGGAGTTCGCCGAGAGTCTGGTACAGAATAGTGCCGTTGCCACGTTTGTCGTCAGCCCCGAGCACCGGGTCTTGATATGGAACAGGGCCTGTGAAGAGTTGACCGGCACACGGGCAGAGACAATGCTCGGCAGTGATGAGCCGTGGAAGGCGTTCTACGACCATAAACATCCGGTCCTGGCGGATGTGGTCATAGATGGCGCGACGGGACAACCCCTTCAGCATTACGGCGCATTCGAAAAATCGAACTTCATCCCCGAAGGCCTTCAGGCTGAAGGATGGTACAAGAACCTCAATGGCATGGACCGCTACATCTTCTTCAACGCCGCCCCCATACGCAACGGCAAGGGAGACCTGCTCGCCGTAATAGAGACACTGGAGGACATAACCGAGCGCAAACGATATGAAGAGCAACTGGAATATCAAGCCAACCACGACGGATTGACAAACCTTCCCAATCGCAACCTGCTTACCGACCGTATCCGGCAGGCGCTTCTCATGTCCCGGCGCAACCATTACGAGGTGGCGGTATTTTTTGTCGATCTGGATAATTTCAAGTTCATAAACGACAGTCTGGGGCATGATGTGGGCGACATGCTCCTTAAAATTGCCGCCGAACGCCTGACCGGCTGCGTGAGATCGGGCGACACGGTGGCACGCCAGGGAGGAGACGAATTCGTCGTCATCATTTCCGACCCGGCCGTGGCGGATAATGCCGCTCTCATCGCCGGCAAGATTCTGGATGCCATGGCCCGGCCTTTACGCATCAACGAGCACGAACTGGTCATCACCTGCAGTATCGGTATCAGTGTTTTTCCCAAAGACGGAGAGGATGTGCGGACACTCGTCAAGAATGCCGACGTGGCCATGTATCGCGCCAAGGAGCAGGGACGCAACACCTTCCAGTTCTTTACCGGTGAGATGAATACCAGGTCGATGGCCCGGATGACCATGGAAAAGTATTTGCGGAGGGCGCTGGACCATGGTGAGCTTCTGGTGTATTACCAGCCAAAGGTGAGCCTGCGCTCCGGCCACGTTACCGGCATGGAAGCACTGGTGCGCTGGCAAAGTGCTGAAATGGGGATGCTTTCTCCGACCACCTTTATTCCCCTGGCCGAGGAGACCGGCCTGATCGAGCCCATCGGGGAATGGGTGCTGAGAACCTCCTGCGCCCAGAACAAGGCCTGGCAGGCCGCCGGCCTTCCCCGGTTGGCCGTGGCGGTCAATCTCTCGGCCCGTCAGTTCAGACAGCAGAATATTGCCAGCCTCGTCGGCCAGGTGTTGCTGGAAACAGGCCTTGACCCGCGCTGCCTGGAGCTTGAGATTACCGAGAGCATGGTCATGCGGGACGTGGACAGGGTTATGGCCATACTGAACGAGCTGAAGGATATGGGGACATGTCTGGTGATGGACGATTTCGGGACCGGCTATTCCAGCCTGAGCTATCTAAAGCGGTTCCCCTTTGACAAACTGAAGATCGATCAGTCGTTTGTGCGGGATATCATCAGCGACCCCGACAGCGCGGCAATCGCAAAAGCAGTTATTGCAATGGCGCGCAGCCTGCACCTGAAGGTGATAGCGGAAGGGGTGGAAACGGAAGGGCAATTGAACTGTCTGCGTTCCCACGACTGCGATGAGATGCAGGGGTATTACTTCAGCCGTCCGGTGTCTGCCGCGGAGTTTGAGCAACTACTGCACGAGGGCCGCCGTCTGCAATCCGCGGTTACTGAAGATCCGGGCAAGAATACGCTTCTGGTGGTTGACGACGAAAAGGATGTGACCGTCTCTTTGCAACGGATGCTTTTTCTTGAGGGTTACAATGTCCTCACCGCCAACAGCGCCGATGAAGGATTCCAGTTGCTGGCGAACAACTGCATCTCGGTCATTATCTCCGACTTGAGGATGCCCGGCATGAATGGTATCGAATTTTTAAGCCGGGTCAAGAAGCTCTACCCCGATACCGTTCGCATCATCCTCTCGGGTCACGGGGACCTCGCTTCCGTTACCGATGCCATCAACCACGGCGCTATCTACCAGTTTTTGAGCAAACCCTGGGACGATGGCGTCATGCTGGACACGATCAATGACGCATTCAGATATCACCAGTCGCACAGCAGGTAGAGTCCGCAATCCGTGACACCTGAATGGCGTGGGAACGATGCCGGAGTCAGCCGCCCGCCAGCTTGACCCTGTAGCCGCGTGCCTGGAGTTCTCCCAGGAGGGTGTCGCGGTGGTCCCCCTGGATCTCGATTATCCCGTCCTTGACCGTTCCGCCGCATCCGCAACGTTTTTTCAATGCACCCGCCAGTTCCTTGAGGTCCGCCCCGCCCAGCGGGATGCCGCTGATGACGATGACCGTTCCGCCACCCCGCCCCTTGACTTCGCGACGCAGGCGTACCGTGCCGTCGCCGGGCTGTTTGGCCGGTTGTGCGGATTTCGCCTTTTCCTGTTTGATCCGCCCCGTCTCACTGGAGTAGACCAGGGTTGTATTGTCGCTCCGTTTCATGGCGCTACTTGCCCCAATCCCGCGAATACCTGAAGTCCCTGTCAATGGTGCGGTTCGATACCTTGGCGATCACCGGCAGGCGCCTTTTGAAGTGGGAGTTCTGCACCTTCCTGTAGATCGTGTCGATGAACTCGGGGCTGAAGCCGGCCGCGATCAACTCCTCCCGGGTCAGGCGCAGGTCCACCATCCGGTAAAGCAGTTCGTCCACCTGGCGGTAGGAGAAGCCCAACTCCTCCTCATCGGTCTGACCAGCCCACAGGTCGGCGGAGGGCTTCTTCTCGATCACCTCCGCCGGCACTCCCATGGCCTCGGACAGTTGCCAGACCTGGCTCTTGTACAGGTCGCCGATGGGGTTGAGGGCGGATGCCATGTCGCCGAACAGGGTGCCGTACCCCAACAGCAGTTCGGTCTTGTTGCTGGTCCCCAGGACCAGGGCCGAATGCAGGGCAGAATGGTCGAACAGGATCGTCATCCGCTCCCGGGCCATCTTGTTGCCGCGCCGCATGTTGTCCGCATCGGCGAACATTGCGAAATAGGCGTCCACCATGGGGGTTATGGGCACCACCGTGAAGTTGACTCCGCAGGCATCCGCCACCAGCCGGGCGTGGGCCTCGCTCTCGGGATTGCTGGACTTGTAGGGCATGCAGAGGGCATGCACGTTCTCCGGCCCCAATGCCTCGGCGGCGATGAACGCCACCAGGGCCGAGTCGATGCCGCCCGACAGCCCCAGGACCACCTGCCTGACCCCCACCTTGTGCACCTCGTCGGCCACGAAACCGGTCAGAATACGTCGCAATAAATCGGTGTTGGCAACCAGTCCCGCCATCAGAGCCCCCTTTCCCGCTCGATGCGCCTGAGCTCAGCCATGGTCACGAACAGGTTCTCGTCCCGCAGCATGGGGGAAAAGATCCGCTCCCGCCGCAGCGAGCCTTCATCCAGGGTCGCGCTCACGCAATCCTCTTCCAGCAGTTTGCCCCTGGCCATCGACTCGCCCGAAGATGCGACGTATTCCGACCCACCCCAGAAGTTGACGCCGTCCTCATACCCCACCCGGTTGCAGTACAGCACGCGGCTGTTGAGAAACAGGGCCGTGGTGGCGGTCAGTTTTTGCCAGGCAGCGGCCGAGGCCAGTGATTCACCTTCCACCCCCCGGCCGGGACTGCTGGAGAGGCAGATCAGGGTGGTGGCGCCGTCCATGGCCAGGATGTAGGAGGCCGAGAGGTGCCACATGTCCTCGCAGACCAGCATGCCCATGCGGCCGAATTTGCTGTCAAAGGCCCGGAAGCGCTCGCCCCGGGCCAGGTAGCGCTGCTCGTCGAACAGGCCGTAGGTGGGGAGATAGACCTTGCGGTGCAGATGCTTGACCCGGCCGTCCTCCAGGTAGAGGGACGAGTTGAAGAAACGGTAGTCCGAGGATTCCTCCACGAACCCCACGGCTATGGAGATGTCATGGGAGAGTGCCATCAGTCGCAGGATCTCGGGCGAGTCCAGCCGTCTGGCCACCTCGGGCACCAGGTCCTTGAGGAAATAGCCGGTCAGGGCCAGTTCGGGAAAGACCACCAGGTCGGCCCCGGCTTTTTTTGCCCCTTCGATGCGCTCCTCGATGAGTGCCAGGTTATGGGCGACGCAACCGAGCTTGGGTTTGATCTGGGCCAAAACGGCCGTGAAATCCATGGGAGACCTCCTTAATATGCCAACTCAAAGGCATTCACGATATGTTCGATCTTATGCCCGCCATCGCCCGCCAGCAGGATGCCGATCACGTCGAAGCGCGCGTTCCGGTCGTGCAGGCGTTTTTTGGAGAGCCACGTGAGCGCCGCCTTGGAGACCTGGCGTTGCTTGAAGGGGGTCACCGCCAGCTGGGGCACGCCGTAGGAGAGGTCTTTGCGGGCCTTGACCTCGATGAACACCAGGCTTTGGTCTCCGGGATCACGGGCGATGATGTCCACCTCGCCCCCCTTGCAGCGGAAATTGCGTTCCAGGATGCGGTAGCGCCGCTTTTCCAGAAAGGCAGCGGCCACGTCCTCCCCCAGAGTGCCGATGCCCTTGTTGTCCGTGGGCAGCGTCTCTGCTTGCGGCCCGGATGGGCTTCCGCCAAACCAGTTCACGGCTGTTTGTCCGCAAAGTCCGCGTCATCAAAGCACCCGTCGCCATTCAGTCCCCTAATGCGGTAGTACTTGTCCAACTCCTCCTCGAAGCGCTGGCGGTCGATGGGGGGGATCCGGATGCCGTCTCCGCTTGAACCAGGTTCCGAGAAAAAGCGTTCCGGCAGCACGTCGTCCCTGCGGGAGAAACCGTTGGCGCAGTTGTAGAAACGCTCGGTGAGCACGATGCGCCGGCCGATCTCCTTCAGCCGCTGGGGTGAGTACTCCACACCGGTCACGGCTGAGAGCAGTTCGGCGTACTCCTCCAGGCTGGCCCCGAAGAAGGAGAACTTGCAGGCCACCAGGGAATCCACCGCGGCGTTGGTGTCCTCGGCGATCGCGATGATGCGCGCCTTGCCGGAGAAGGAGAAACGGTCCGTGGGCACCGGTTTCCGAAGGATCTCGTGGGCAATGGGGTAGGCCCGCAGGTGACAGCCGCCGCGGGCGCTGGTAGCGTAGGCCAGGGCCATGCCATAGGCGCCGCGGGGGTCGTAGGCCGGCAGTTCCAGCGACTTGACGCTCATGGAGAGTTCCGGCCGGCCCAGCCTCTCGGCCAAGCGGCGCGAGCCTTTAGCCAGCAGTTCGCCCTCTCCCCGGACCAGGGCCATGTCCTCCAGCAGGCGGGGTATCTCCCCGGCCAGCGGGAACCTGCCCCTGATCTCGCCCCAGGCCGACAGGGTGGCGGCGGCGGTGATGGTATCCAGCCCCAGGTCGTTGCAGACGTTGTTGGATTTGATGATGGCGGCCAGGTCGTCAACGTTGTTGAGCGCACCGAAGTGGGAAACCGTCTCGTACTCCGGCAGGTGTTCCCCCTCTGGCGTGGATTTCTTGCATTGGATCGGGCAGCCGTAGCATCCGTCTTTTTTTGCCCGGCAGGCGGCCTTGATGGCCGGGCCGGAGTAGTTGCCGGAGCGCTCGAAGAAGGTCTTGCGGAAGTTCTCTGTGGGCGCCATGCGGCGCTGGGCCATCAGGTCCACCAGCACCGGGGTGCCGAACTCGGCGATCCCCAGGGCGCCGAAGGTGACCGGCGAGGCTTTGAAAAGCCGCATGACATCGGCGCGGGCCTTGTCGAACAGGTCAGGATCGGCAATCCCTGTCCTTTGGTTGCCATTCACCACCAGCGCCTTGAGGTTCTTGGACCCCATGACCGCGCCCAGGCCGCCCCGGCCGACCGAGTTGCCTTCGCCCATCATGATGTTGGCGAACAGGACACCGTTCTCGCCGGCGGGTCCGATGGCGGCCACGCTCCCTCGTGCGTTGAGGGCCGCTACCGTGGCGGGGACCGGACTTCCCCACAGTTCAGGGCAGGCCAGGAACTCCACCCCCCCGGGATGGATAGCCACGGCGACTGGGGCGGGGCTCCTGCCGGTGACGACCAGGGCATCCACTCCGGCCGCCTTCAGGCGCCAGGCGAAGCGGCCGCCGGCCGAGCAGTCGTAGATGGTGCCGGTGAGGGGGGAACGGGAGACGACCGAGAGGCGGGCCGCGGTGGGGGCCGGAGTGCCGCACAGGGGGCCGACGGCGAAGATCAGCGGCATGGCCGGGTCAAACGGGTCGAGGCGGAAGCTGCCGCGCATCAGGCGCACTCCCAGCCCGCGGCCGCCGAGGTATTCCTCCAACAGCTGGCGCGGGATCTCCTCGCGCCGGGCAGTGCCTTCCGTCAAATCAACCCTGAGTAATGTTCCGGTCCAGCCGTGCATGAATTAGAGAATTATCCTTTCAGGATGGTGTAGGGGCAACCCCGCGTGGTTGCCCGCTTCTTGTGCTGCCGCACAGGGCGGGGCGGCCACACGGGGCCGCCCCTACCGGCGCCCTGATATAATTTCCGCCACTTCATTACAGGATGCGGCCAGGTGGTCGGCCTCCCGCAATCCCTCCAATTCACCGTACCCCCAGGTGCAGCCGATGGTGGCGATGCCGGCCCCCCGGCCGGCCTGGATGTCGTTGATGCTGTCCCCCACCATGACCGCATCTCCCGGGGGTACGCCGAAGCGCTCCATGAGCCGCAGCAGGGGCAGGGGAGATGGCTTCATCTCGGGGAAACTGTCACCGCCGCAGATGGTGGTGAAATAGCCCTCGATCCCCAGGGTTTCCAGGATGAGGCGGCTCAGGGCCTCCTGCTTGTTGGAGATGATTGCCATGCGGATGCCGTGCGTCGTAAGGGTGTCCAGCAACTCCCGAACGCCGGGGTAGAGCTGGCTCTTGTCGGCGATGTGGGCGCTGTTGAACCCTACGAACAGCTCAAGCCCCCGTTCGATGTGGTCGGGCGACAGGGTGTCCAGGGCCCGCTGCACCAGGTTTCGCGCCCCGCGGCCGACCAGAAGGCGCACAGAGGCCGGGGAGAGCGCCGCCTTGCCGAAACCGGCCAGCATGTGGTTGACGGCATCGGTCAGGTCTTCCAGGGAATCCACCAGGGTGCCGTCCAGATCGAACAGTACGGTCCCGACGGTCATGCGCGCTTCACCGTGGCGGCGGTGTCGGCCTTGGGCAGGACAATGACCGGCGCGGTCGCGGGGCGGTAGAGCAGGAAGGTCTTGCCCAGGATCTGGGCGATATCCGCACGGCAAGCCTCGGCCAGTATCCCGGCGGCCTCGTTCTTGTCCAGCAGGCAGCTTTCCAGCAGTTTGACCTTGATCAGTTCGTGATGATCAAGGGCGGCATTTGCCTCGGCGATCAGCGCTTGCTCGATCTCCTTCTTGCCGATCTGGACGACCGGCTTGAGACTGTGCCCGAGGGCGCGCAGGTGGCGCTTCTGTTTTCCCGTCAGCATCGGTATATCTCCTCGTATATAGTCGTGTCCATGATTTCGGAACTGCAAACAAAAGCTGATTTTTAGCGCTAATGTGCAGGGACGCAAAGAATATCGTTTTTCGGGAAACTGTCTTTGCGCCTTTGCGATACTTCTCCAGGTTTTTGCAGATACCCATCTTTGGGATTATAATTACGAAATTGTCGGATTTCGTGTATAGCACAGCGCCGCACTGCTGGCAAACCACAATTGCCGTCGCAGACAGGCGCTATGTGCGCCATAATGTTACGATTGTGTCACTCCGGCATGAAAAAGGATATACATTTTTTGATATTCGTGTTATGAAATCACCATTTTGCAGTCATGCAATCAAGGCACTGGCGTATCCAAGGCCATCAGGAGCTTTGTTAATGAATCCGAATAAGTACCCGATTTCCTCCGCCCTGACGTCGTTCAATACGGAAACGGTCGCACCTGTCATAGAACCCCCCAAAAAACCCGCTACCAAGGTGCATCACCTGCCCCCTTCCATCTGGAAGAAGATGATCGGTGATGCCAAGAGTCCCTTGGACAAGGCCATCGAGCGGACGCGCGACTTCTTTTTCCGCGAGCAGTTGCCCGACGGCTACTGGTGGGCCGAATTGGAGTCCAACGTCACCATCACCGCCGAATACATCATGCTGTTCCATTTTCTCGGCATGGTGGACAAGGTGCGTGAACGGAAGATGGCCAACTATATCCTGGGCAAGCAGACCGCCGAGGGTTGCTGGACCATCTGGTACGGCGGCCCCGGAGACCTCTCCACCACCATCGAAGCCTATTTCGCCCTCAAGCTGGCCGGATATCCGGCCGACCATCCGGCCATGCGCAAGGCCCGGGATTTTGTCCTGGAGAACGGCGGCATCATCAAGGCGCGCGTCTTCACCAAGACCTTCCTGGCGTTGTTCGGGGAATTCGCCTGGTTTGGCGTCCCCTCCATGCCGATCGAGCTGATGCTCCTGCCCAACTGGGCCTACCTCAATATGTACGAGTTCTCCAGTTGGTCGCGGGCCACCATTGTTCCGCTCTCGGTGGTGATGGCCGAACGGCCGGTGCGCAAACTCCCCCCCTGGGCCCGTGTGCAGGAGCTCTACGTCCGTCCGCCGCGGCCCACCGATTACACCTTTACCAAGGAAGACGGCATCTTCACCGGCAAGAACTTCTTCATCGGAGTGGACCATCTGCTCAAGGTCTACGAATCCAGCCCGATCCGGCCGTTCATGAAGCGGGCCACGGCCATGGCAGAAAAGTGGATCCTGGACCATCAGGAACCGACCGGCGACTGGGGCGGCATCCAGCCGGCCATGCTCAACTCCATCCTGGCCCTGCACTGCCTGGGCTATGCCAATGACCATCCGGCGGTGGTAAAAGGTCTGGAGGCGCTGGCAAACTTCTGCATAGAAGACGACGAAAGCCTGGTTTTGCAGGCCTGCGTGTCGCCGGTATGGGATACTGCCCTGGCGTTGGTTGCCATGCAGGAGGCCGGTGTTCCTGCCGACCATCCGGCGCTGGTCAAGGCGGCCCAGTGGCTTTTGGACCTGGAGGTGCGCCGTAAGGGGGACTGGCAGGTCAAGTCCCCCGACCTGGAACCGGGCGGTTGGGCCTTCGAGTTTCTCAACGACTGTTACCCCGATGTGGACGATTCCGGTTTCGTCATGCTCTCCATCAAGGACGTCAAGGTGCGCGACAAGAAGCACAAGGATCAGGCCATCAAGCGCGGCATAAACTGGTGCCTGGGCATGCAGAGCGAGAATGGCGGCTGGGGAGCATTCGACAAGGATAACACCAAGCACCTGCTCAACAAGATCCCCTTTGCCGACCTCGAGGCCCTCATCGATCCGCCCACGGCGGACCTGACCGGACGCATGCTGGAGTTGATGGGGAACTTCAACTATGGCAAAAGCCATCCCGCCGCCGTACGCGCCCTGGAGTTCCTTAAGGCGGAACAGGAGCCCGAAGGTCCCTGGTGGGGTCGCTGGGGGGTCAACTACATCTACGGCACCTGGTCGGTGCTGTGCGGTCTTGAGGCCATCGGCGAGGACATGGCCCAGCCCTATGTCAGGAAGGCGGTCAACTGGTTCAAGTCCAAGCAGAACATGGATGGCGGTTGGGGCGAGGTGTGCGAGTCGTACTGCGACCGTTCGCTGATGGGGAGCGGGCCGAGTACCCCCTCCCAGACCGGCTGGGCGCTGTTGTCGCTCTTTGCTGCCGGCGAGGCGCACTCCAAGGCCGCGGCCCGCGGGATCGAGTATCTGCTGGCCACCCAGAAGCAGGACGGCACCTGGGACGAGGATGCCTTTACCGGCACCGGTTTCCCCAAATTCTTCATGATCAAGTACCATATCTACCGCAACTGTTTCCCGCTGACGGCATTGGGCAGGTACCGCCGTCTGACCGCAACGGGTGGGGAAAAAAAGTGATGGCATCGCGCTAGGAGACTGAACAATCTTTTCCAGGGGAGCCCCGAGTTTGCCGTAATCCGGGGCTCTCACCATTTATGAAGATGAAAACATTCGTCACCGGGGCAACCGGTTTCATAGGCGCAAGCATCGTCAGGGAGCTGTTGAAGGACGGCCGGGAGGTGCGCGCTTTGGTGCGGGCAGGCTCGGACACCGCCAACCTGAACGGGCTGGATGTGGAGCCGTGGCGTGGCGACCTGCGGGACCGCTCCAGCCTTGTGCAGGGTTTGAAGGGGTGTGATGTCCTCTATCATGCTGCCGCGGATTATCGCCTCTGGACACGTACCCCCCAGGAGATGTACCGTATCAACGTGGAGGGTACGTCCGCCATTCTGGAAGCGGCCCTGGAAAACGGCCTGTCAAAGGTCGTGTATACCAGCAGCGTCGGGACGCTGGGCAACCCCGGCGACGGCACACCGGGCACCGAGACGACCCCCGTGACCCTGGCCGACATGGTGGGGCACTACAAGAAGAGCAAGTTCCTGGCCGAGCGGGCAGCGGAACGTTTTGTCGGGCAAGGGTTGCCGCTGGTGATCGTCAACCCCTCGACACCGGTCGGCCCGTTGGACATCAAGCCGACCCCCACCGGCAAGATCATCGTCGATTTCCTGAACCGGCGCATGCCGGCCTACCTGGACACGGGGCTCAACATCATCGCTGTTGAGGACTGCGCCCGCGGCCATATCCTGGCCGAGCACAAGGGATGCATCGGTGAGAAATACATACTGGGCAACGCCGACCTGACCCTGAGTGCCATCTTCGGCCTGCTGGCCGAGATCACCGGCCTGGCGGCCCCCAGGGTCAGGCTGCCGTACCTGCCGATCCTGCTGGCGGCCTATCTCAACGAGGGGATCTCAGCCGTCACCGGCAAGGAACCCCTGATCCCCCTGGCCGGGGTGCAGATGGCGGCCAAATTCATGTTCTTCGACTCGTCCAAGGCAGTGCGAGATCTGGGGCTGCCCCAGACTCCCGTCAGGGATGCCCTTAAGCGCGCCGTGGAGTGGTTCAGGACAAACGGATATGCCTGATGGCGATTGGGGATTGATAGGACACATAGGGCGCATATGATCTCTATGTCCCATAACCAATGAACTGAAACCGAGGTTTTTATGCTGCTTGAAACAATCAACAGTCCCGCTGACCTGAAAAAGCTCAAACCTGAGCAGTTGCCGGTCCTGGCGGAAGAGGCACGCCGCTTCCTGCTGGAGACGGTCTCGACCACCGGCGGCCACCTGGGTTCGAACCTGGGAACGGTGGAGTTGACCATTGCCCTGCACTACTGCTTCAATTCGCCGAGCGACAAGATCATCTGGGATGTGGGGCACCAAGCCTACACCCACAAGATCCTCACCGGCCGGCGGGAGAGCTTTTCGACCCAGCGCCAGTACAAGGGATTGTCCGGTTTTCCCAAGCGCAGCGAGTCCGAGCACGATGCCTTCGGCGTGGGGCATTCCTCCACCTCCATCTCGGCCGGCCTGGGCATGGCGGCCGCGGCAGATCTGGCCGGCACGAAGAATCACGCCATCGCCGTGATCGGCGACGGATCGCTCACCGGCGGCATGGCCTTCGAGGCGCTCAATCAGGCCGGCCACCTCAAGAAAAACCTGATCGTGATCCTGAACGACAACGAGATGTCCATCTCGAAAAACGTGGGAGCCTTCTCCTCGTTCATCTCCCGCAAGATGACCGGCCGCTATTTCCGCGACCTGAAGAAGGAGATGCAGGGGCTGCTGCGGAATATCCCGGCCTTTGGCAGCGATATCCTCCACTTTGCCCGGCGGGCAGAAAACTCGCTGAAGGGGTTCCTGACCCCCGGCTCCCTGTTCGAGGCGCTCGGCTTCGACTACCTGGGCCCCCTGGACGGCCACGACCTGGGGCAGCTGGTGGAGGTCTTCACCAACATCAACGAACTGGATGGGCCGCTCCTGGTGCATGTCATGACCACCAAGGGCAAGGGGTACAAGCCGGCCGAGGATACCCCCCACAAATACCACGGCGTGGGCGCGTTCGATATCGCCACCGGCAAGGGTGCCGCCAAGGCGGCTCCCAAGTCCTACACCGAGGTGTTCGGCGAGACCATCGTGCAACTGGCCGAGCAGGACCCCCGGGTCGTGGCCATCACGGCAGCCATGCCGGACGGCACCGGGCTTAATACCTTTGCGGAACGCTTTCCGAAGCGTTTCTTTGATGTGGGCATCGCCGAGCAGCACGGCATGACCTTTGCCGCCGGCTTGGCCGCCGACGGTTTCAGGCCCGTGGCCGCCATCTACTCCACCTTTGTCCAGCGGGCCTACGACCAGGTCTTCCACGACATCTGCCTGCAAAAGCTGCCGGTCACCATTGCCATGGACCGGGGGGGGCTGGTGGGGGATGACGGCCCGACCCACCACGGCGTCTTCGACCTCTCTTATCTGCGTCATCTCCCCGCCATCACGCTGATGGCCCCCAAGGACGAAAACGAGTTGCGACACATGCTCAAGACCGCGGTCTATGCCGGGACGCCCATGGCCTTGCGGTACCCGCGCGGCGCCGGGTACGGCGTGGAGCTGGACAGCGAACTCAGAACGCTTGAGATCGGCAGGGGGGAATTGCTGGCCGAGGGTGGCGACCTGTGCATCATCGCCATCGGTTCCACGGTCCAGCCGGCCCTCCAGGCGGCAGAGACCCTGAAAGGCAAGGGGATATCTGCGGGGGTCATCAACGCGCGCTTCGTCAAGCCCCTGGATAGCGAGCTGATCATCACGGCCGCCCGTACGGCCGGCCGCATCGTCACCGTTGAGGAGAATGCCCTGCAAGGGGGCTTCGGCAGCGCGGTGCTGGAGTTGCTCTTCGACAGCGGACTGCAGGACGTTAAAGTCAAGCGCCTGGGAATTCCCGACCGTTACATCGAACAGGGCAGCCAGGCGCAACTGCGCAAGGACCTGGGCATCGACGCAGAGGGGATCGCCGCCGCGGCGGAAGCCTTTTTGAAATCATAATACACT
>DAIERH010000229.1 GCA_027346925.1 Geobacter sp. | reverse complement strand
GGGTGACCGCTGCCGGCGTGCGGCGGCTGACCGGCATCGAGCGGCCGCGCCTGGCGGTATTGGCCCTCAACCCACACTGCGGGGAGGGGGGTATGTTCGGCAACGAGGAACGGTCGATCATCGGGCCGGCCGTCGCAACGGCGCGGGCCGAGGGGATCGACGCCACGGGGCCGCTCTCGGCGGACACCCTGTTCCACTTCGCCCAGAAGGGGGCATATGACGGGGTGGTGGCCATGTACCACGACCAGGGCCTGATCCCGCTCAAGATGCTGCACTTCGACGACGGGGTCAACATCACCCTGGGGCTGCCTATCATCCGCACCTCGGTTGACCACGGCACCGCGTACGATCTGGCGGGGAGCGGGAAGGCTTCGGAGCAAAGCATGCTGGCTGCCATCCGCATGGCCGCGGATATGGCTGCGCGGGGGCGTTAAGGCGCTAGTACGATTCGTCCAGCTTCGTGTAGCCATCGATAATATCGAGCAAGTGGTGCATGCTTATCCGTTGCCAGACATATGCCCCGGTGAGGGTTTGCAGGGAGGGCGACACATTGGCGACCCACTGGAAGATCGTTGTTTTATCCGCCGTATTGTCTACGATGTTGAACAGATTCCTCGCAAACAGCGGGTCATTCGAATACACCACCAACCCAAGCCCCAGACCTCTCCAGAACCTGGCCTTGAGCGCCTTGTGAAGATATCCCCGGGCCTTTTTCAAGGCCAATTCCGGATCGACAACGGATTCATCGATGGTGAGTATGCAGACGGCACGGTGGATGTTCATGGTCCTTTTCTGCACACAGCCAATAACGTGCAGACCTTCGACGGGCGAACGGTCCGGAAGTTTTGCCGCATGAAAGCCATCCGTGCCCAACGCGGCTACGAGATATTCAAGGAGAGCCACCGGATTCACATTGCCTCCAAACAACTCGACAAGAGCAATACCCTGGTGGAACAAAAGTATACCAGAAAACAAACAGAATGCATGTGCAGGGGGGATGTGGCAGGGGAGCGGGATAGTAGATCGGCCCGGGTGAACCATGCTCAAAAAGAAGGGCCTTCCAGAACGGAAGGCCGGGTCAGGACGATGTATGGTCTGCGTTGCGGAGTGGGGTCCGGAGGATTCCTTCCCATCACCCCTTGAGGACGTTGAGGATCTTGTCGGCCACATCCTTGCCGCTGATGTTGTAGGTACCGGACGCCAACTGTTTTTTGATGGCCTCGACCTTCTCCCTTCTGATGTCGTCAGTCTCCCGGGGCGATTTCATCTTATCCACCGCTGCGGAGAGCTGCACGCTGAATGCGCCGTCGGACGTTTTCAACGGCGCCTGCGCCCCTTTGGCCGGCCCGGCGGCCGTTTTTTTGAGTAGGGCAGCCTCCAACGGCACGATCTTGTTCTGGGGTCCGCTTTCAATTTTCATGGCTGGCTCCCGTTACTTTTTTATTTTTTCATATATTACCATATCGGCAGAGAGGAGGGACATCTTTAATCGGGTCCCCCGGCCGCCCCCACCTTGGCCCGCAGGAGTTGGCCATACTTCTGGTCGGTACCCCTGATGTGCAGGACGATCCAGTCGGACATGAACTCCAGCGTGTTCCTGCTCAACTCTTCCCCGTCGTGGAAATGTTCCTGGATATCCTGCAACCGTTTGACAAAGTTGTCATGCTCCTTGCGGTGGCCGACAAAATCGGGGTAGTTGGAGGACAGCAGCAGGCGCTCCTCTTCTTCAAAATGAAAGCAGACATAGCTGATCAGCTTCAGCAGCACGTCGCCGATCACCTGGGCGCCCTCGCCCTTCTGCACTGCATCGTTCAGGGCCGCGATCCAACCGAGCAACTCCTTGTGCTGTTCGTCGATCACGGGGATATGCAAAGAAATGCTGTCGTCCCATTCAAAAATCGCCATATTCTCTCACCTCATTTCCGTGGAATGGTCTGCCTGAGGTCCAGCTCCCGTACCGCACCCAGGGTCGGGAGCGGCATGTCGAATCGCGCACCATCCCCTACCACCACCAGTTTGAAGGCATCCGGCCTGAGGTATTTCCTGGCCGCCGCCAGCACATCCGCCGTGGTGACGCGGGCAATATTATCGCGGTAGTTCTCAAGATAGCCGGCGGGGTAGCCGTAGAACTCCAGCCTGGCACGCTGGGTCACGATGGCGGCCGGGCTGGTGAAGCCGAACATGAAGGAGTTGACAATGTACTCCTTGGCCGATTTCAGCTCCAGATCCGTTACCGGCGCCTTTGTCATGCCGCTGATAATCTCCGCCATCAGGGTGATGGCCTTGACGGTGGTTCCGGCCTTGGTCTCGGTCTCGGCGATAAAGCTGCCGGTGAAACGGCGCCCCACATCGAAGCGGCTGTCCACGTTGTAGGCCAATCCCCGGTTGGTGCGGATCTCCATCATCAGACGCGAGGTGAAGCTGCCCCCGAGGATGTAGTCCAGAACGCGCACGGCGTAAATATCGGGATTGTCCTTGGTGATGCCCAGGTGCCCCATGCGGATGACCGTCTGGTTGACCTCTTTCCTGGCGTAGAGTATCTCAGGGCTAAAGAGTTGCGACGGCTGGGGAATACGCGGCAGCACCAGCGGGGAGGCGGCGGCCGGCTTCGGGAACACCGCGTTCAGCTCCCTGAGCATGGCGGTACGGTCGAAATCGCCCGCCACTGCCAGGATCATGTTGTCCGTGCGGTAGAAGCGGCGGTGGAAATCGATCATATCCTGCCGCGTTATGGCCCCTGCCGTCTCGAAGGTGGGCACGATACCTAGCGGGTGTCCGGCATAGACGGCCTTGACGATCTCGCGATCGGCTATCTCCTTGGGATCGTCATTCTGGCGACGCAGCCCCTCGACCAGGCGTTTGCGGGCGATATCGACCCGTTTCCCGTTGAAGTCGGGCCGCAGCAGCACGTCGGCAAAGATAGCCAGGGTGCGGTTGAAATTTTTCGTCAACGACGTAAGGGATACCGTGCCGCTGTCGCTGCCGATGCCGCTTTCCACCGACGAGGCCATGAACTCAAGTTCGTCGTCCATCTGCTCCGGAGACAGGCCGCCGGCCCCGCCGCTGCGCATGACGCTGCCGGTCAGGGCCGCCAGACCGGCCTTGACGGCCGGTTCATAGACCGAACCGGTGTGCACCAGGGCGCTGATATTGACGATGGGGAGTTCCGGATCACGCAGCAGGTAGACCGGCATGCCGCACTCCAAGACCACCCGCTCGGCCTTGGGGATCTCGTAGCGCAGTACGGGGAAGGTCATGGTGCGCGGATTCGCCTTGGGAGGTTCCGCGGCAAAGACCGCCGTGAAGGAGGCCAAAAGCAGGCAGAGCGGGAAGATCATGCGTCTCATTTGCCTTCACCTCCCTGTTTTGTGATGAATCCGATCATGCGGTTCTCGGGGGTGAAATACCCGCGGGCCACCCGCTGGATGTCGGCGGCGGTGACGGCGGCCACCTTGCGACGGTATTGGGTCATGTAGCGCCACGTGCCGGCGGTTGCCTCGTACTCGGTCAGATTGCGGGCCAGCCCGCCGTTGGTGCCCATGCGGCTGGCCTCTTCAAACTCGATCTTGTTGAGGATGCGCTGCAATTCGTGTTCCGTGACCGGCTCCGTCTTCAAGCGTTCAAGCTCGGCCAGGATGGCACCTTCCACCTCCTTGACCGTGTGGGGGGCGCGGGGGGTGGCGTCGATCACGAGCAGGTTGGGATAGCGGTTGCCGGGGGCGTCGAAGATCCCCACCTCGGTGGCAATCTGTTTCTCGATGACCAGCCTCTTGTACAGGCGCGAGGTGCGGCCGTTGCCCAGGATCATGCTGACCACGTCGAAGACGTAGTCGTCGGCGGCATTGATGGCCGGTTTATGGAACCCGAGCATCAGGATCGGCTCGGATTCGGCCACCAGTTCGATCCGGCGCTCGCCAGCCTGGCCGGGCTCCTCTGTGGTGACCGGTGCCGGTAGCCGGCCCGGCGGGAT
>DAIERH010000228.1 GCA_027346925.1 Geobacter sp. | reverse complement strand
GAATCAAAGTGCAGCATACCTGACCAGGGCCGGCTCCTTTAGTGTGAACAACGCCTATAATCTCGTTAATCCGGATGGCTACGAAGTTCTGCAAGCAAATGGCGGCACGCCCATAAAATTTGCTTATACTACGGGTGCAGCGGCAGGTGATTTTTCCAAGGTAACGGCAATTGACAGCAAGGGTGTTATTACGTATCAGGATGTGCAAGGTAATTCTTTCTATTACAATGGGTCAGGCGCCTTTTTAACTGCCACCGCAGCAAATTATGCTAGTGCCCTTGCCGCTGGAAACAATATTGCAGTCGTTACCCCCCCGAACACAGCAGGGCTGACCAAGGTTGGCGGCACACTTTACCAGAGTACCGGCGCATCGGGCGTGCCGGGGACTGCTTTTACTGCCGCCAGCAATACCGCCAATGGTACCTCGCAGCAACTGCTCTCCAACGAGTTGGAGCTGAGCAACGTTGACATGGCGACCGAATTGGTGAATATGTTGACCACCCAACGGGCCTATTCCGCCAACTCCAAAACCATCACCACGGCGGACCAGATGACCCAGACGGTATTGGGCCTCGTCCAGTAATCCGTTTCTCAACGGGCGGATGAGCGGAGGTGCGTCCCGGGTTTCACGGGATGCACCTCCGTATCGGTTTAAATAGTTGCAAATATGATCGATTAGTTCTAAGTTTTTCGATGGATATCAATTTACTGAATACATTACCTATCTGCGGAGGAAAAGGTCATGGCCAGGGACGATCAGGGCGCTGCTGAAACGGAAGACGGAGGCGGCAACAAGAAAAAATTCATCATCATCGGCGCTGCCGTGGCTGTGGCGATCATCCTGGGTGTTGTGGTCTTCCTGATGATGGGCAAGGGTGGCAAGAAGGAAGGGGCCAAGGACGAGGCCAAGACCGAAGCCAAGGCAGAGGGCAAAGCCGAAGGCGGTGGTCACGGCGCCGAAGGCGGGGGTCATGGGGGAGCCACTGCCGGAGCCGCCAGCACCGTCTATCCGCTGGAGCCGTTCATCGTCAACATCTACGACGGTCAGGAGTTGCGCTATCTGAAGGTGAAGGTGGAACTGGAGATGGCCAATCCTGCCGTGAAGCCGGAATTGGATGCCCGTCTGGCGCCGATCCGCGACGCGGTCCTCGTGCTGCTGAGCACCAAGACCCTGCAGGAGATCCAGGATATCCAGGGCAAGAACCAGCTCAAGGAAGAGATTCTTGCGGCAATCAACAAAAACATCCCCCCAGGCAAGATAGCCAAGGTCTATTTTACCGATTTCGTCGTGCAGTAGCGGGGAGCAAACCGGTGGCAATGGAAAAGATTCTCTCAAAAGCAGAGATTGAGGCGCTCCTCAATGCCGTTTTCGACGGCCGTATTGAGCCCGAGAAGGAACTGGCCAAAACCGAGGGGAGCGCTGTCGCCTATGATCTTTTCAACACCGAGGCCCACAAGGGGCTGGTTCCCAATCTGGATATCATCTACGACAGTTTTATCCGTTACGACCGTGTCAACCTTTCCAACCGCCTGCGCAAGGTGGTGGAGATCAAGAAGGTTGGGGCGCGTTCCTACAAGTTCGATGACTTCCTCCAAACGTTGCCGTCGCCGGTCTGCATGGCCATCTTCAAGATCGACCCGCTCAAGGGGGCGGCCTTGCTCTCCTTTGACAGTACCCTGGTGATGACACTTGTGGACAGCCTTCTCGGTGGCAGCGGTTCGACCAAGGTTTCCATGGCCAATCGGATATTTACGACCATTGAACTGCGTCTGATGGAGAAGATTGTCAAAGACATCCTCCAGGATCTGGAAAAGGCCTGGGCTCCGCTCTATGCGACACGAATGAACCTGCTGCGCATGGAGATGAACCCGCGCCTGGTCAATATCGTGCCCCCCGAGTACCAGATCGTGACCATGTCTCTCAAGATCCAGATTGAAGAGGTCTCCGGCAATATGGTCTTTGCCGTCCCGTACATGACCATCGACCCGATTCGGGACAAGCTCAAGACAGGGATGCAGTTCGACCTGATGGCCATTGATCCTCAGTGGTCCTTCCGCCTGTCATCGGAGATCATGGAGGCGCCGCTGCAACTCTCGGTAGAAATGGGCAATGCCGGCATCACGTTACGGGAACTGCTGGAGTTGGCACCGGGTGACACCATCATGCTCGACAAGCCATGTTCCAGCGATCTCCTGGTAAAGGTGGAAGGTACACCGAAATTTTTCGGCGTTCCAGGCATACTCCACGGCAACAAAGCTATACAAATCAGTACGATATTCGCTAAAGGGGGCGGCAGTGAGTGACAAGCCTGAAGTGAACGAGACGGAACAGGACAGGAAGAACCTCGACTTCATCCTTGACATCCCTCTACAGGTGACGGTGGAGTTGGGGAGAACAAAGCTTCTGGTGAAGGACATCCTCCAACTCAATCAAGGCGCTGTTGTGGAACTGACCAAGCTGGCCGGAGAACCGCTGGACATCTTTGTCAATTCAAAGCTGGTGGCCCGAGGTGAGGCCGTAGTGGTGAACGAGAAGTTCGGCGTGCGCCTGGTGGATATCGTAAGTCCCAATGAGAGGGTGGAGAAGATTCTGTGAAGGGGGCTGCGGCAGCCCTGCTGTTTTTCTGTCTACCCTCACTCGCCTGCGCTGAAGGAACCGCCAGCCCGGATTACAGTTTCTTTTCCAGTTTTCTTCAAATGATCGCCGCCTTGGCCATAGTGGTCGGGCTCATCCTGCTGACTCGACATTTTTCCAGCAAATTTATCGGGACGGCCCCAACGGCGCGATTAACCTCAAAACATATCCGCCTGGTTGAGACGCGTTACCTTGCGCCGAAGAAGGCACTCATCCTGGTTGAAGTGGGTGGCACCTATCTGCTGTTGGCCAGTTCCGAAGACAGCCTCACCCTTGTCAAACAGGTGGACATACTAGAGGATATCGAGATTTTGGAAAGTCCCGGCACGACTCGGGGGGGATTGGTCGGCTTGTTGCGCCGGGGAATGGACAGGCAGAAAGGGTGATATGCAGGCAGCGGTTCGTTACAGGCGAATACTATCCGGATCATTGATACTTGTGGTGCTGCTGGCGGCCTTTGCGGCGTATGCCGAGCCGTTGCCGTTACCGTCGCTGAATATCGGCGTCGGGACAGCAACCAAGCCGGCTGACGTGGCGGTTACCATCCAGATATTCCTGCTTCTGACCGTCATGTCGCTGGCTCCCGGCCTGTTGATAATGACGACGTCCTTCACCCGCATCGTGGTAGTGCTTTCCTTTCTGCGCACGGCCATGGGGACGCAGCAGGCGCCGTCAAATCAGATCATACTGGCGCTTGCCATGTTTCTGACCTTTTTCATAATGACCCCGGTCTGGCAACAGATCAACCGCGAGGCCTACCAACCCTGGAAGGCACAGCAGATCAGCCAGGATACGGCCATTGACCGGGCAGTCAAGCCGGTGCGAAAGTTCATGCTCTCCCAGACCAGGGAAAAGGACCTGGCATTGTTCGTCAGTCTTTCCAAGTTGCCGCGTCCCAAGAATGCAGACGACATCCCGACCCTCACCATCATTCCGGCATTCATGATCTCGGAACTGCGTACCGCCTTCCAGATCGGTTTTCTGATTTACATCCCCTTCATCGTGGTCGACATGGTGGTGGCGTCGGTGTTGATGTCGATGGGGATGATGATGCTGCCGCCAGTCATGATTTCGCTCCCCTTCAAGATCCTGTTGTTCGTGCTGGTGGACGGCTGGGGGTTGGTGATCGAGTCACTCGTGAAGAGCTTTGGCTAGTAAAGACCGGCTGGGGTTAAACCATGCCCAACGTACTCTCGACCGTGTAATCTTGATTTGAGGTCTCCCATGACACCCGAACTGGTTGTACAGCTTGCCAGGCGCAGTTTCGAGGCGGTGCTGCTCCTGTCGGCGCCTTTGTTGATATTCAGTTTGGTGGTTGGTCTACTGATCAGTATATTTCAGGCAGTTACATCCATCAACGAAGCAACGCTGACGTTTGCTCCCAAGATCATTGTTGTTATGATCGCCATGATCA
>DAIERH010000227.1 GCA_027346925.1 Geobacter sp. | reverse complement strand
TCCTGAAACTGAAGAACCCTGGCATCATCTCCATCCCGCTCGGCTTCATCGCCGCTATCCTGGGCACGCTGCTGTTCCCGAGCCGCAAGGCCGAGGAGATGTGGGACGAGATCTATGTCCGCCAGAACACCGGCATCGGCATGGCCAAGGCCATCGACCACTGATAGCCTGCCCTACCGGTAAATGATTTGATATTGGGGGAGGGCAACCTCCCCCGTTTTTTTGATTGTCTCAGGCAGGGCTACTTGAAGGTCTTCAGGATATATTCCGCAATTGCCTTTGCTTCCTTGTTGGGAATGGTCTTCTCGTCAAACTTGGTCATGCCCGGCCCCGGATTGCGCATCCTGGCGATGATATCCTTTACCCCCTTCACCCCGTTGGCCTCCAGTACCTTCCTGGCCAGGGTCTTCTGGGGATTGACGATATTGCCGCCACTGCGATGGCAGACCGCGCAATGCTTCTCGAATTCCTTCTGACCCTCGATCTTTTCACCTTTCCTGGTATCCGCGAATCCCGCGGTCGTACACAAGACGATGGATACCAGCGCTCCGCCTGCAATAAATCCCTTGTTCATCGTTTGTTCCTCCTTGTCGATGGGTTGGTTGTCTTTCATTTTTCCAGTCGGCCCGCTCATGAGCTTTCCATGGTAACAAAGAAAGTCTGCTTCCCGCGCTTCAGCAGCATGAGGACCGGCTTACCCTGTTCCGCCTTGCCCATGGCTGCGTTGTACTCCGCAATGGTTCGTATCGGTTTGTGGTTTACCTCCTGAATAACGTCGCCCGCCTGGATACCGGCCTCGTCGGCGATGCTTCCCGCTTCGACACCGACCACGACCACCCCGCTTTTGTCCTTGATCCCGAACTGCTGCCGCCATTGGGGGGTGATACCGTCCACCTTCATGCCGAAACGTTGGACCGGAGTCTGGGCCTGAGTCTGGGTGGCGAGTCTGGCCTCGGTCATCTCCTCAACCCTGATCCTGAGCGAGACCTCCTTGCCGTTGCGCATCACGCTCACGGTCGCTTCATTGCCCACCGGCGTCTCTGCGACGATGCGCGACAGGCTGTTGGCGTCCTTGACGCTCCTGCCGTCAAAGGTGACGATGATGTCGCCGCGCTTGACTCCGCCCCTTTCAGCAGGCCCGCCCGGCGCCACATCGCTGACCAGCGCCCCCTTCGGCACATTCATGCCGAAAGACTTGGCCAGGTCCGGGGTTACGGTCTGGATGGTCACCCCGATCCACCCCCGGATAACCTTGCCCTTTTCCTTGAGCTGGGAAACCACCGACTTGGCCATGGAGCTGGGGATGGCAAAACCGAGACCCTGTCCGCTGGGCATGATGGCCGAATTGATGCCGATGACCTCACCCTTCAGGTTGACCAGCGGCCCGCCGCTGTTGCCGGGATTGATGGGGGCATCGGTTTGGAGAAAGTCGTCGTAGGGACCGGAACCGAGTACCCTGCCAGTGGCGCTGATGATGCCCTGGGTGACGGTCTGTTCCAGGCCGAAGGGATTGCCCACCGCCAGCACCCAATCACCTACCCGTATCTTGTCGGAGTCACCCAATTCCAAGGTGGGCAGGTCTTTGAACAACGACGAGATCTTGATGAGCGCCAGGTCGGTCTTGGCATCCCTGCCGACGACCCTGGCCTTGTACTCCCTGCCGTCGGAAAGCTTGACCTTGATCTCGTCGGCGTTATCCACCACGTGGTTGTTTGTGATGATAAATCCGTCCTTGTTGATAATGAACCCTGATCCGAGGCTCTGCTGCTTCATTTCCTGATCCGGCACTTCGTTGAAAAAGTGCTTGAAAAAATCCCCGAACGGCTCTTGGTCGTTGGGGCCGAAAAACTGGTGGAACGGGGTTCCGGGCACCTTTACGGTGGATGTGGTGCTGATGTTCACCACGGCCGGCTTGATTTTTTCGGCCAGATCGGCAAATGACTGGGGAAAGCCGATTTGCTCAATCCTACCCTTGCTCTCGCACCCCCCTTGGGAGACAAGCACAATTACCAGTAACACCGTCAAGAGACCAGTTTTTGCCATCAACGCCAATCTCCGTACCGTCATGATCCTCCTCCTTGGGTCCTGTAAATGTTGTGCGTGTCCGGATAAGCACCATGTTACGGCGCGTATCATCCGTCTGGCGGTGGCGCCGCGCCGATCCGAACACTGCCCCGGCGTAAGGTTGGCAGCACCCATGCCGAGTGGGCGATTGAATGTGTAAGTGCTATTTTAGCAGGTTAGATTGCGAGTGGGGGAAACGGAGTAAAAAAATTGGGAAAGATGAGTAAAAAATCGCGGCCTATTGGTGCGTGGTCATAATGGATGAGTTTTTCAGGAGCACCGGCCTACTTTTTTCTGGTACGCGGCAGGTTCACCTCCTGAGAGAGGATCAATTGCGGGGGGATTTCCTGAGCCCCCAATATCTTCACCAACTGCTCCAGGCCGTCGAAAATATGGGCAAGTTTTTTGTCGGGGAGCACCTCAAGCCCTTTTACCAGCAACCCCTGCGCCACTTCCGGGGATTGAGCGACTACCTCCTTCCCCTGATCCGTCAGTGTGATCTCGACCACCCGCCGGTCCTTTGTGGATCTCGTTCGCTCCACAAAGCCCCTTGTTTCGAGCCTGTCGATGATGCCGACGACAGTCGCCGGGTGCAGATACATCTTGCGAGCCAAGTCCGAGACCTTGATCGGCGCCGATTCGGCAATGATCTTGATCGCCCAGAGCTGCGGGCCGGTCAGGCCTGTTTCGTGCTCGGCCCTTTTTGATTGTTCATTTACGACCTGAAATACCCGCCGCAAATTGTCGATTATGCCTGCCACCAGCGTCGGCGTAGCTTTCATTTCAGACCTTTCCCAAACGTAAACTCCATTGTAAAACAAGGAACTATCCGTCTATACCATGATCTCAACTGGTTTCACAATAGGTTCATTTTTTGTCCGGTGTTTTTAAAATAGATTTTGTGACTAAAATAATGTCATGCATGCCGCGGTCGCGAATAACCTGTGGATAGCGACCAGCGCGGCGACCGCGGAAAGGAGCATGACGATCAACGGTAATGTACGGATTATGCTTGCAGCACTGGTGGTGGTCGTGGTAGTGATTTCCGACATCCGGCCGTGACGGGACACGATGAAGCCGCCTGGGCAAAAAACAGGAGGGACGATTTCATCGTTCAGAAATAGGTAGAGATGAAACCCAGGTTATCGGAACAACTCACGCTCTTTGCCAGCATTGTCAAGTGGTCGGCCTATGCCTCGGTCGTCGGTGCTTTGGCCGGCTGCGGCACCGCCCTGTTCCTGACGATGCTGTCAAGGGGCACGGCGATTGCCGCCACCGCACCCAATTACCGGTTCTTCTTGCCCCTGTTCCTGCTCGCCAGCAGCGCCCTGGTGCGCTATCTGGCTCCCGGCGCCGCCGGACACGGCACGGAAAAGGTGATCGAGGCGGTCCACCAGCATATGGGGTATATCCCGTTCAGGGTGGTGCCGGTGAAACTGGTGGCCACGGTCGTCACCCTGGCGAGCGGCGGTTCGGCGGGCAAGGAAGGGCCCTGCGCCCAGATCGGCGCAGGGCTTGCCTCCGTCTTCGCCTCCGTCATCCGCCTGCCTGAGTCGGACCGGAAAAAACTCGTCATCTGCGGCATCAGCGCCGGGTTCGCCACGGTGTTCGGCACGCCCATCGCCGGTGCGCTGTTCGGGATCGAGGTGCTGGTGCTGGGCCAGGTGATGTACGATGTCCTGTTGCCATCGTTCGTGGCAGGCATTGTCGGCTATCATGTCACCACCAGCCTCGGCATCACCTATTACCACGACCCCATCTCCATCATCCCCGGCATGACCGGCCAGGGGTTCCTCGAAATGCTGCTGCTCGGCGTCTGGTGCGGTCTGGTGGCGCTTCTCTTCATCCAGCTGCTGCACGTCATGCACTCACAACTGGGGCGTCTCTTCCGGCACTGGATCGCCAGTGCCCTCCTCGGGGGCTGCCTCCTGGTGCTGATCGGCCGGTTAGTTTCCTGGGACTACCTGGGGCTGGGCCTGTCCACCATCGAGACGGGATTGAGGGGGGAACATCTCCCGGCGGGTGCGTTCTTCTGGAA
>DAIERH010000226.1 GCA_027346925.1 Geobacter sp. | reverse complement strand
GGTTCACAACCGCCCCATCCATATTCGTGAAGACGACTCGGTCATGCGCGTCTTCCAGGGCAGGCCACTCTTCTACCGCAGAGCCAGGGGGTATGCACCACGGGCCGTCAGGCTGCCGTTCCCGGTCCCGCCTATTCTGGCAGCGGGCGCGGAACTGAAGGGAGCGGTTTGCCTGGCCTCAGGTGAGTTGGCCTTTCTCAGCCAGCACATTGGGGATCTTCAGAACGATGCAACTTGCGACTCATTCCGTCATATCATCGACCATTTGAGCAGTATCCTGGAGATCACGCCAACGACCATAGCCCGCGATCTGCACCCGGATTATCTCTCCTCGCTGCACGCCATTGAGTCCGGTCTGCCGGTGGTCGCCGTGCAGCACCACCATGCCCACCTGGCCTCCTGCATGGCCGAAAACGGACTGGAGGGCGAGGTGATCGGCGTTATCTTCGATGGCACGGGCCTTGGCGACGACGCCACCATCTGGGGCGGCGAGTTCCTGGTGGGGGGCTACGACGGCTACCAACGGGCGGGCCATTTCCGCCCGCTTGCGCTTCCCGGCGGCGATGCCGCAGTGCGTGAACCGTGGCGCATGGCCCTGTCCTACCTTCACCAAGCCCTGGCCGGCCAGGCATTTTCCGTTGATCATCCCGTTGTCCGGCGCCTGGCCGAACCGGAGCAGCCGCTCTTTAACGCCATGCTGGACAAGGGGATCAACTCCCCGCTCACCTCAAGTTGCGGACGGCTGTTCGATGCCGTGACCGCACTCCTGAATATACGACATATTGTGTCATATGACGGCCAGGCCGCCATCGAGTTGGAAGCCCTGGCCGAGAGTGCCGGGGGCGATGTGAAGTCCCCCTTTTTTGCAAAGGCCCCAAACAATGGGCCTAAAGGGGATACAGGGGGATTTCCCTTCAACATCGCTTCCCATGAGGGCAATCCCTTTCAGATCGACTTCAGTGCAACGATCACGGCAATCGTCTCCGATCTGAACGCCGGCATTCCCCCGGCCGTCACTGCCCGCCGTTTTCACACCACCGTGGCAAATGCAGCCGTCGAAGCCTGCACACGCATTGCCGGCGAGACCGGCCTGAACCGGGTCGTGCTCTCGGGCGGTGTATTTCAGAATCGCCTTTTGAGCGAAATGGTATATACTGGCCTCACCGAACGGGGCTTGCAGGTATTCACCCACCGTCTGGTGTCCCCCAACGACGGCGGTATCGCCCTGGGGCAGGCGGCAATTGCGGGTCGGCGGCAAATAAATTCCCCCATTTGAAAAGTGGGGGCAAATCCCCTTTAGGCCCGTTGCCTGAGTCCTTTGGCAAAGGGGGGCTTCACAACATCAGCTTTTAAAAGAGAGGTCAAGCAACATGTGCCTTGGTGTGCCAATGAAGATCATAAGCAGGGACGGCGACGACATCGTGGCCGAGGTGGACGGGGTGAAGAAAGAGGCCAGCATCGTGCTGCTGGCGGACGAAGTCGCCGTGGGCGATTATGTCATCGTCCATGCCGGCTATGCAATCTCACGGCTCGACGAGGAATACGCCCAGGAGACCCTGCGCCTGATGAAGGAAGTATTCTCGCCCGGGGATATGTCATGAATTTTCAGGACGAATTCCGCGATCGCGCCCTGGTGCGGAACATGGCCGACAACATCCGCGCCATGGCGGCGCGCCTGAAGGGGCCGGTCAACTTCATGGAGGTGTGCGGCACCCACACCATGGCCATCTACCAGTACGGCATCCGCTCACTGCTGCCGGAGAACGTGCGCCTCGTCTCCGGTCCGGGCTGCCCGGTCTGCGTGACCCCGGTGGGGTACGTGGACAAGGCCATCGCCTGCACGGCGGACTCCGGGAACATCGTGGCCACCTTCGGCGACATGCTGCGTGTCCCCGGCAGCCGCTCTTCCCTGATGGAGGAGCGGGCCAAGGGCGCTGACGTGCGCATCGTCTACTCGCCGCGGGACGCGGTTGCCCTGGCACAAGCAAATCCGGGACGCCGGGTGATCTTTCTCGGGGTCGGCTTCGAGACCACCACGCCGACCATTGCCGCCAGCATCATGGAGGCGGCACGGCTGAACATCGGCAACTACCTCGTCCTGGCCTCCCACAAGACCATCCCCATCCCCATGGAGGCCCTTACCGCCGATCCCGAACTCGCCCTTTCCGGCTACCTCTGTCCGGCCCATGTCAGCACGGTCATTGGCGGCAACGCCTACAAACCCCTGGCGGAGAAGTTCCACATCCCCTGCGTGGTGACCGGCTTCGAGCCGGCCGACGTCATGCAGGGGATCGAGATGCTTCTGGCCCAGATATTGGCGGACGAGAGCAGGGTGGAAATCCAGTACAGCCGGGCCGTGACCTGGGAGGGGAACCCCAAGGCCAGGGCCATCATGGCAAAGGTTTTCGAACCGTGCGATACCGCCTGGCGCGGGCTCGGGGTTTTGCCGGGAACCGGGCTGGCCATCAGGCGGGAACTGGCCTCGTTCGATGCGGAAAAGGCACTGGCGATCCGGGTGCCCGAGGGGAGTGAAAACCCGGCCTGCCAATGCGGCGAGGTGCTCAAGGGAAAGCTTGCCCCCTTCGCCTGCCCGCTCTTTGCCACGGCCTGCACCCCCGAATCGCCGGTGGGGGCCTGCATGGTCTCCAGCGAAGGGACCTGCGCCGCAGCCTACAAGTACGGGAGATAGCCCATGATAACCATGCAGGAGTTGAAAGATCACTACCGTTTCACGGACGACGACGCGGAACTGCTCAAGTCGCTCCAACCGCTGGCGGCCCAGCACCAGGAACGTTTTGCCCAGGAGTTCTACGACTACCTGTACGGCCTGCCGGAAACCGCGGTCATCCTGAATGCCAGCAACCGCCCCCGCCTGCGCGAGATGCACACCAGTTGGTTCATGTCACTCTTTTGCGGCACCTACGATAACCACTACCTCAACCACCTGACCCGCATTGGCCACGCCCATGTCAAGATCGGGCTCAATGCCCATTTTGTCAACGCCGCCATGAACCAGATCCGCCACTTCCTGCTCAACCTGATCGACAGCAACTACTCGGACCGGGAGCAGCGCCGCATCCTGCGGGAGGCGACCGAGAAGATGCTCGACATGAACCTGGACGTGATGACCGCCTCCTACCGAGAGGAGGAGTTGAAAAAGGTCTTTGTTTCCCGCAAGGTGGAATCCTTCCTGATCAAGCTGACCGAGCGCTTCACCTATGGCCTCAACCTGGTGCTGGTGCTGGCCCTGGCCGGCGTCTCCATCTCGGTGGTCTCGCTGTTCGTCTGGGATATCGTCAACATCTTCAGGGGGGACGTGGAGAAGGGCATTCTCTCCGCCCTGGGCGAACTCCTGATCCTGTGGATGATGATCGAGTTGATGGACAACGAGATCAAGAACCTGAAGGGGGGCAAGTTCAACATCCTGGTGTTCATCGGGGTGATCATCGTGGCCATGATCCGGGAGATCCTGATCTCCACCCTGCGTCATGACGACCTGACCACCCAGGCCTTCCTGGCCGGTACCCTGCTGATCCTGGGGGTCGTCTACTACCTTGTCTCCCGGGCCCAGAAAGACATGGCAAAGGTCTAGCGGGTGGCGCCCTTCGCCCATATCCTGGCCGGTTTCTCCCTCGGGTTCAGGTTCCGGGAGCGGTTGGCCCGCGTCCTGAAGGAGACCCCACCGGAAACCTCCATCCTGACGCTCGACCCGGCAACGCTCAAGGAGGGCGGCATCGCTGCCCTGGCCCTGGATTTCGACGGCGTCCTGGCCCCCCACGGTTTTCCCGCGCCGCTCCCCGAGGCGGAGCAATGGTTGTCCTGCTGCGTGTCGCTCTTCGGAGCAGACAGGATCTTCATCCTTTCCAACAAGCCGACCGATGTACGCCGCCGCTGGTTCGGGGAACATTTCCCGGAGATCCGCTTCATCTCGGGCGTGCGCAAGAAGCCCTTTGCCGACGGCATTAACAAAATCGGGGAACTGGCAAACGTTCCCCTGTCCTCGATCCTCATGGTGGACGACAGGCTGCTGACCGGCTGCCTGGCGGCCATCAACGCCGGCGCCCCGCCGCTGTACGTCCGCCGCCCCTACGTCTCCCTCAGGCAGCGCCCC
>DAIERH010000225.1 GCA_027346925.1 Geobacter sp. | reverse complement strand
TGGAAGACATCGCCACGGCAGACGTTGCCTTCGAGGCACGGGGGGAAACGCGGGAGGAGCTGTTTGCCGCCTGCGCCACGGCCCTGCTGGCCACCATGGTCAACGAGCCGGACCTGGTCGAGCGGCGCCGGGAGGTGGCCATCAGCCTGGAGCACGCTGAACTGGACCTGCTCCTCCATTCCTTTCTGGCGGAACTGGTCTTCCTCAAGGATGCCCGTCGCCTGCTGCTGCATGCGGATACAGTACGGATCGGCAATGATGCGACAGGCTTCCAACTGGAGGCGCTGCTGCGGGGCGAGGAGATCGCCCCCCGGCGCCACGGCCTGCTGGCGGACGTCAAGGCCGTCACGCTGCACCGGTTGAGTGTGGTGTGCGATGCCGGTGCATGGCGGGCAACCGTGGTGCTGGATATTTAAGGTCAGTTTGGGGTTGCCCTGCAAACGCATACGTTGTATTTTAGCCTTCCCGAAACAAACCACGTCCAATACACCTGCCGACAGATCGTATCCTTTCTCGGGGAGCATTTACCCGATCACCAGACTGGCGCCGTGGGCACAACCACCATGGAAATGGACCTATAAGCATGAACCCAGCCGCTCCCACCATCCTGCTCGTTGACGACGATATGGCGATACTGAAAAGCTTCGCCTGCTTCTTCGAGGACTGCGGCTACCGCGTGCTCACGGCGCGCGACGGCCATGAGGGGCTCGCCGTCTTTCGGCGTCACAACCCGGAACTCGTCTTCACCGATCTGCGCATGCCGGGCATGGACGGCCTGGAATTCATGGGCGCGCTCAAGGGGCTGAGCCCCGAGACCCCGGTGATCGTCATCTCGGGCATCGGCGTTGTCGCGGATGCCATCAAGGCGTTGAAACTGGGGGCCTATGACTACATCACCAAGCCGGTATTCAGTCTCTCCGAGTTGGAAAACGTCGCCAGACGGGCGCTCGAAACGGTCGAGCTTCGCCACGAGGTATCGGCCCTGCGTGAACACATCCTTACCGGGAAGCTGGGCAACTCCGAAGCCTTTGCCGGCATCGTCACCCAGGACGACGGGATGCGGCGCATCTTCCACTACGTCGAGACGGTCGCACCCAGCAGTCAACCGGTCCTGATCACCGGGCAGACCGGCACCGGCAAGGAACTTATCGCCCGGGCCCTGCACACGGTGAGCGGCCGTACCGGGGACTTCGTCGCCGTCAATGTGGGGGGCCTGGACGACCTCGTGTTCTCGGACACCCTTTTCGGACACATGAGGGGGGCATTCACCGGCGCCGAGCGTGTCCGGGACGGCATTATCGCCCATGCAGCCGGCGGGACGCTCTTCCTGGACGAGATCGGGGAACTGGCGGATGCCTCCCAGATCAAGCTCCTTCGGCTGCTCCAGGAACAGGAGTATTTCCCGCTCGGTTCCGATACCCCCCGAAAGAGCACGGCCCGCATTGTCGCAGCGACAAACCGTGATCTGCGGGCCATGGTGGATACGGGGAGGTTCCGCCAGGATCTCTTCTACCGCCTCTGCATCCACAATGTCCACCTGCCTCTTCTCGCGGCGCGCAAGGGCGACATCCCGCTGCTCCTGGACCGTTTCCTGGCGGAAGCGGCCGAGTCCATGAACAAGCCGCTCCCCTCGGTCGCACCCGAGCTGTACCCCTACCTGGCCGCCTACGCGTTCCCCGGCAATATAAGAGAACTCAAGTCCATGGTGTACGACGCGATTGCGAACCACTCCCGCGGGGTCCTGGGAAAGGAATATTTTCTGCGGGCCATGGGCACCGGCCGGCCGGCCGCACCGGCCGCAACGGCCAGCGACGACGTCCTTGCGACCTTTTCCGACCCGGAGGGCCGCCTGCCGACCCTCAAGGAAGCAGAGGAGGCGCTCATCGGCAAGGCCCTTGAGCGGGCCGGGGGCAACCAGGGGGTGGCTGCCCGCTACCTGGGCATCACGCGCCAGGGACTCAACAAGATCCTGAACAGGAAAAAGCGCCTCTCATCACCCCCCTGACCCCCTGTCAACACCGTTGCCATGCAACTGGGTTGCGCCTCTCAACACGCTGATATACCGGCCAATACCTCCTTTCACCCCAAATACCGCAACATCGTTGACAGGGTATCAGCCCGTCAATTCAGCCGCGATTTTCGTGCAATAATTTAATTTTATTAAAATTTTACATGCTGGCACGCTCCCTGCTAAAGACACCAGACGATTGCCTTGGCCATCGTAGTTCCAAGCGATACTCTATATTCATGCTGGGAGGATATCGAAGTGAAAACCTGGAGAGATTTGAAAGTGCGTACCAAGTTGCTCATCCTTGCGCTGGCATCATGCCTGGCCCTTGTCGTGGTCGGGGGCATGGGGCTTTCCGGGATGCGCGACGGCAGCCGGAACCTGCGGGAATCCAACCGGAGTGCTGAACACGTGGCGCTCCTGGGTGCGATGAAAAGCGACTTTCTGACCATGCGGCTCGACCTTGTCTATATGATGGCGCTCAAGGACCGGACCAAGTTGAAGGAAAAGTGGGACGACTTTGCCGTGAAAACCGGGGCGGTACGTGAGACTGTAAAGAAATTCGAAGCCTCGGGTCCGGACAGAGAGGAGTTGGAAGGCCTCGCCGCCTTCAGGGACGGATTCGAAAACTACGTCGTCAACGGGACAAAGCTGGGTGAGATGCTCCTTGCGGCCCATGGCGCCAACGACGAAAACGCCGTGGCCTCTGCCGTAAGCTTCGGGGCGGAACAGGTGGGGCCGCTCTACGCCAAGCCGGCGGAAGCGGTCGCCAGACTCGTGGCGGAATCCATCAAGAAGGATCAGGAGATGTTCACGTCCAGTTCGTCCGCCTTAAAGCGCTCCTTCTTGGCCATGATCGCCATCATTGCCGCAACCCTGGCCGCGACGCTGATGTTGGGATTCTTCATTGCCGGCTCAGTGGTCACCCCGCTCAAAAAGGTCTTTGAAACCTTGCAGCGGATGGCCGCCGGTGACCTCTCGGTGCGCAGCGCCATCACCTCCCGCGACGAGATGGGCATGCTGTCCGAGGAACTGAACATCATGGCCGAGCGCCTGCACGAGACGATTACACGGGTGACGCACAACGGCCTTGAGGTTGCCTCTGCGGCGAACCAGATGCACTCCACCGCCGAGCAGATGGCCACCGGAGCCGAACAGGCCGCCGCCCAGACCCAGACCATCGCCACCGCCAGCGAGGAAATGGCTGCCACCACCAACGATATTGCCGGCAACTGCCACCAGGCGGCCAGCAATGCCGGCAAGGTCAACGAGGCTGCCGTATCCAGCGCCCGGATCGTGGACGAAACCATTGCGGTGATGGCCCGGATCACGACGCGCGTCAAGGAGACGGCCGGCATGATCGAGACGCTGGGTAATCGCTCCGAAGAGATCGGAGAGATCGTCGGCACCATCGAGGAGATCGCCGACCAGACGAACCTGCTGGCGCTCAACGCCGCCATCGAGGCGGCACGGGCCGGAGACCAGGGGCGCGGCTTCGCCGTTGTCGCCGACGAGGTGCGTGCCCTGGCCGAACGGACCACCAAGGCCACCAAACAGATTGCCGCCACCATCAAGAACATCCAGCTTGAGACCCGTAACGCGGTCATCACCATGGAAGAGGGTGTCAAGGAGGTTGAGAAAGGCACAAACGATGCTTCCAAGTCGGGCGAGGCACTCCAGGACATCCTGGAGCAGATCGGCAGCCTGACCATGCAGGTCAGCCAGATTGCCACCGCGGCCGAGGAGCAGACCGCAACCACCAGCGAGATCAGCAACAATATCCAGCAGATCACGGCCGTGGTGCAGATGACCGCCAACGGCTCGCAGGAGTCGGCGGCCGCGGCTGCCCAACTGTCGCGGCTCTCCGAGGAGCTGCGCTCCCTCATGGCCCACTTCAGAATCGCGGTCTGACAAAGAAGGGCGCCCATGATCATCTCCATCACCCTGGGAGCGTTGGTCGCCGTGCTCTGCCTGTGCGCCAGGCTCCGGCGGATGAACTCCAGGATCTTCGCCCTGGAAGCGGAGATCGCCGGGCTCGAAGGAAGCGCTGAGCTGTCCAGGGTCACCCTGCACCGGCAGCAGGCGATCCTGGACAACATCCCGGACCT
>DAIERH010000224.1 GCA_027346925.1 Geobacter sp. | reverse complement strand
GTGAATTCACATTCCCAACATAACCCACGTTTGCAAGGGGCAGGTCACTTACTTTCTACTGACAGACATTATGTCTAACCGCCTGCGGGCTGCCCACCGGAAATCTTATGTTACCCCCCGGATACCCGTGACACCATGCGGGCCGTCCCTGATTCAGATCGGCAGCATGATGGTGAAGCGGCAGCCGCCTTCCGGCGGGGATTCGGCCGTAATGGTCCCGCCGTGGGCATCGATGATGCGGTAGCTGATGGCCAGCCCCAGGCCGCTGCCATCCTGCTTGGTGGTCCAGAACGGCTCGAACAGGTGTGCCGCCGTCTCGGCGCCGATGCCGCTGCCGCTGTCGGTCACCGTGATCACGGCGGCCGGAGCCTTCTGGAAGCCCTCCGCACCGTTCAACTGGAAATGGGCCTCGATCTCCACCCTGCCGCCACCCGTCATGGCCTCGGCCGCATTGTGGAGCAGATTGAGAAGCACCTGCCGCAACTGGTTGACATCGGCCCGCACGATCATGTGGCCAGGCACGAGATTGACCAGGCTCAACCTGGCGAAGCGGTTGTCCGAGGCGAGCAGCGTGCACATGTCGTTGCACAGGGGGCGCAGCTCCACGCGTTCCTTGAGGGGCGAGGCGGGACGGGCATAGGCAAGGAATTCGGTGATCAGGGCGTTGAGCCGGTCGGCCTCGCGCAGCACGATGGAAAGCAGCCGGCGGTCGCTGTCGGCAATGGAGCCGTGTTGCGCAAGCAGTTGCACCGAGCCGCTCATGGAGGCCAAGGGGTTGCGGATCTCATGGGCCATCCGGGCCGAGAGCTCACCCAGTGCGGCCAGCCGGTCGGCCTTCTTGAGGGCCTCCTCCATTCGTTTCAACTCCGTCAGGTCCTTGAAATTGATGATAACGCCCGCAGGCTGGCCCTGGGTATCGCTGAACGGAACGGCGCTGTAGCCGAGGATCATGCTTTCCCTTCCCGGCGGCTGGTGGGTGAACTCGCTGCTGGTCACCGGTTCAAGCCCTCCGACAACTCCCGCCATTGCCGGGAAGACCGCGGCGAGCGGCGCATCGTAGACCTCGGCCTGGGACCTGCCGGTCATTGTCTCCGCATAGCGGTTGAAGACACGGATATTTCCCTCGGGCGTTATGGTCAAAAGCCCGCTCTCCATGTTGGAGACAATGGTCGTGCTCAAGCGATGCAGTTCCTCGTAATCGACGGTCTTGTCCCGGAGGGCATCCTCGCTCTCCCTGGCGCGCTCATGGAGGTAGCCGGTGATGACGGCGGTGAGACAGAAGCCGATCAGGTTGAGGAAGATGGTATAAAACAGGTGAGAGGCACCCAGAAGCTGGGCATCGGCCTGGCTCAGACCGATGGGTGTCAAAAGTCCGAAATACTGGAAATCGACCATGGCGCCGTAGAGGATGGCGCACAGGGACGCCGTGTAGAGCGCCTCCCGCCGCCCCAGCAAAACACCGGCGTTCATGATGGACAACAGGTACAGGAAGGAGTACGGGCTGTTGATGCCGCCGGTGAACAGCAGCAGGACCGTTACGAACAGGAGGTCCCAGATGGCCTGGAGGTAGGTGATGAAGAACTGGAATTTCCGGATCTTGAGGGCAATATGGGAGCCGACCGAGAAGAGGAAGGAAAACGCCATCAGCCTGATCAATCCGGTCTGAAACTGATCCTGGGCAGCGACGGGATTTTGCAGGCTGAGCAGCAGGGTTGACGCCAGGAACAGGAAGGAAACGATTATCCTGGCATAGATAAAGATCCTGAGTCTCCGTTCAGGACCCATGCCTATCCGCCGACTGCCCCGGCCAACTTGAAGATCGGCAGGTACATGGCAACCACCAGGCCACCGACGGTGGTCCCCAGGAAGACCATCAGGAGCGGCTCCATCATCGAGGTCATGGCGCTCACGGCGTCATCGACCTCGTCGTCGTAGAAGTCGGCGATCTTGTTCAGCATGGTGTCCATGGCGCCCGTGGCCTCGCCGACGGATATCATCTGCACCACCATGGGGGGGAATACGCCGCAGGCGGCCAGCGGCTCGGCCATGGTCTTGCCTTCCGAGATGGCCTGGCGGACACCGTAGATTGCCTCCTCGACGATCTTGTTGCCGGCGGTCTTGGCCACGATCTCCAGGCCGTCCATGATCGGCACGCCCGAGCTGACCATGGTGCCCAAGGTGCGGGTGAACTTGGCCACGGACACCTTGCGGATCAAGGGCCCGGCAATCGGCGCCTTGAGCGCCCAGCGGTCGATGTTCTTCCTGCCGGAGGCGGTTGCATAATACTTCTTGATTGCGGTGATGACGCCGAAGATGGCGGCGATGATCACGATGATGTATTTGATCAGAAAATTGCTCAGCGCGATGACTAATCTGGTCGGCGCCGGCAGTTCGCCGCCGAAATCCGCGAACATCTTGGCAAAGGTCGGGATGACGAAGACCAGGATGACCCCCACCACGACCACGGCGATGGACATGATGGTGATCGGGTAGACCATGGCGCCCTTGATCTGTTTCTTCAGCTTCTGGGCCTTTTCGATATAGGCAGCCAGACGCGCCAGGATCGTATCCAGGATGCCGCCGATCTCGCCGGCCGCCACCAGGTTGACGTAGAGCTGGTCGAATGCCTTGGGGTGCTTGGCAAGGGCATCGGCAAAGGTGGAACCGCTCTCCACATCCTCCTTGACCTTGTAGAGGACGGCCTGGAACGTCTTGTTCTCCTGCTGGCTGGCCAGGATGTCGAGGCATTGCACCAGGGGGAGGCCGGAATCGATCATGGTGGCGAACTGGCGCGTGAAGATGACCAGGTCCTTGGATTCGATCTTGCCGCCCCCACCGAATTTGGGCAGTTTCAATCCCTTGGATGCCTCGGTTATGGTTATCCCCGTGAAACCGAACTTCTTCAGCTGCGCCTCGACGATGTCGACGCTGCTGGCTTCGATGACACCCTTCTGGGTGCCGCCGGTCTTGGTCCTGGCTTCCCAATTGTATTTCGGCATTTCGGTTCTCCTTGGGTAAAACGCTTCTCGATAAAATCAGCCTCGACACTCAAAACCGAGATTAACCTGAAACGCGGTCCAGCTTTGCGTCTTCAAGACCCTGCGTTGCAAAATGTTTCTCCAGGCTCAACGTCCCGGCGGTCTGCGCTGCATGTTCGCCTGATTGTTCAGCATCTGCTTGAACTCCTCCGGGTCCTGGGACCGCCCCATGGCATCTTCCAGCGATATCAGACGCTTCTGGTACAGGGAGAAGAGCGACTGGTTCATGGTCTGCATGCCGAATTTATCCTGGCCCACCTGCATCTGGGAATAGATCTGATGGATCTTGTCCTCCCGGATCAGGTTGCGGATTGCGGCGTTCGGCACCATGATCTCAAGGGACATGACCCTCCCCCTGGCGTTCATCCTGGGGATCAGGGTCTGGGACATCACCCCTTCCAGCACAAAGGAGAGCTGGGCCCGGATCTGGGTCTGCTGATAAGGGGGGAACACATCCACGATCCGGTTGATGGTCTGGGCGCAGGAGTTGGTGTGCAGGGTGGCCAGACAGAGATGCCCGGTCTCGGACAGGGTTAAGGCTGCCTCGATGGTCTCCAGGTCACGCAATTCGCCCACCAGAACCACGTCCGGGTCCTGGCGCAACACGGATTTGAGGGCGTTCTTGAACCCGTGCGTGTCGGCGCCCACCTCGCGCTGGTTCACCAGGCACCCCTTGTGGGGGTGGATGTACTCGATCGGATCCTCGATGGTGACGATGTGTTCATGCCGGTTCATGTTGATGTAGTCGATGATCGAGGCCAGGGTGGTGGACTTGCCGCTGCCCGTCGGGCCTGTCACCAGGATCAGGCCGCGCGGCTTGGCGGCCAGTTCCACCACGACCGGCGGCAGGCCCAGTTCCTCGAAGGAGAGGATCTTGTAGGGGATCACCCTGAAGACCCCGGCCACGGCGCCGCGCTGGACAAAGACGTTGCCCCTGAAGCGGGAGAGCCCCTTGACGCCGAAGGAGAGGTCCAGTTCGTTCGTTTCCTCGAACTTGTGCTTCTGGGCCTCGGTAAGGACGCTGTAGCAGAGCTGTTTGGTATCCACCTGGTTCAGCGGGGGGTGGTCAAGGGGGGTCAGC